>NZ_JBLRWX010000061.1:7158-22445 GCF_047921035.1 Natronococcus sp. | reverse complement strand
ATGCCAATCCGTCCGCCGTCCGAGGACGACGTCCGGGAGCTGGGCGAGGAACTGTTCCTCGATCTCACGCCGGACGAAGTCGAGTTCTACCACGAGCAGCTCACCGACAATCTCGAGGAGTACGAGACGATCCAGGCGTACGATCCCGAGCCTCGCGGGCCGGTCACGCGAACCCGGCCCCGGAGCCCGGGAACCCGACTCGACGACGACGAGGACCCCCACAACGCCTGGGTCACCAAGTGTGAGGTCGAGGGCGACGCGGACGGGCCGCTGTCGGACTGGGAGGTCGCGATCAAGGACAACGTCGCGGTCGCCGGCGTCGAGATGACCTGCGGATCGAACGTCGTCGAGGGATACGTCCCGAACGCCGACGCGACGGTCGTCAGCCGGCTGCTCGAGGCCGGTGCCGACGTCGTCGGGAAGGCGAACATGGACGACATGGCCGTCACCCGGATCGGGCACAGTGCGTTCGGCCCGATCACGAACCCCCGCGACGACGACTACCTCGCGGGCGGCTCGAGCGGCGGGAGCGCGGTCGCCGTCGTCGAGGGCGAGGTCGACGCAGCTATCGGGAGCGACCAGGGCGGGAGCATCCGGATCCCCGCGTCGCTGTGTGGCATCGTCGGCCACAAGCCGACCTACGGACTGGTCCCCTACACCGGCTGCGTCGGCCTCGAGCACACGATCGACCACCCGGGACCGATGACCCCCGACGTCGAGACGGCCGCGGAGATGCTCACCGAAATCGCCGGCAGCAACGCCGCCCACCTCCGGCGGCCGGCGGACGTGCCGACCGAACGCTACCAGGACGCGCTGGACGGCGACGTCTCGGACCTTTCAGTGGGTGTCCTCGAGGAGGGGTTCGACAAGCCCAACGGCGATCCGGGCGTCGACGAGCAGGTCCGGGACGCGATCGACCTGCTCGAGGAGCGGGGCGCGACCGTTGAGGAGGTCTCGATCCCGCTGCACGCCGACGCCGATACGATCCACAAAGTCTGTACGAACGAGGGGCTGGTCGCCGCGATGATGGGGCAGGGCGTCGGCCACGGCTGGAAGGCCTGGTACAGCACCTCCTGGGTCGAGGCGTTCGGCAAGTTCCAGCGCGCGCAGGGGTACGACTTCCCGCCGAACCTCAAACTGAAGCTCCTGCAGGGGATGTACACCATCGAACGGTACCACTCCAGATACTACGCGGCCGGAATGAACCTGATGCTCGAACTGGCCGAGACCTACGACGCGGCCCTCGAGGAGTACGACGTGCTCGCGATGCCGACGACGGACGTGACCGCGCCCGAACACGACCCCGACCGCGACGCCTTCGATCGGCTCCTCGAGACCGAGGTGCCCGCGAACACCTCGCCGTTCAACCGCACGGGCCACCCCGCCATCAGCGTCCCCGCGGGGGAGGTCGACGGGCTCCCGATCGGGCTGATGCTGGTCGGCGCGCGGTTCGAGGATGCGACGGTACTCAACGCCGGCTACGCGGTCGAACAGGCTCGAGGCGAAAGCGGACAGTAGGACCGATCGAAGGGAGCCGAGGCGTGCGGCCGCGTGACCCGAGTCGGAGCAGTCAGACGGACGCCGTCAGTCCCCCGTCGACGCGGACATTCTGACCGGTGACGTAGCTCGAGGCGGGCGAGAGCAGGTACGCGACCGCGTCCGCGATCTCGGCGGTTCGCGCCGGCCGCCCCATCGGGATCCGTTCTCGAGTCTCCTCGTCGACGTCGTAGCTGTCGACGAACCCGGGCTGAACCGTGTTCATCCGGATCCCGTTCGCCGCGTACCGGTCGGCGTAGAGCTTGGTGAAACTCCCGAGTCCGGCCCGGAGCACCGACGACACGGGGAACTCGAGCGACGGCTCGAACGCCGAAAACGTGGAGATGTTCACGATCGACCCGCCGCCCTGCTCGTCCATGATCGGAGTGACGAGTCGAGCCATACGGACGACGTTCAACAGCGCGAGGTCCATCCCCTCGTACCACTCCTCGTCTGCGATCTCGAGGAGGTCGCCCGAGGGCGGGTGACCCGTGTTGTTTACCACCGCGTCGATGCGCCCGTAGCGTTCGCGGGTCGTCTCGACGAGAGCCGCCAGATCGTCGGGATCGGTGACCGACCCCTCGAACCCGTCCCCGCCGAGGTCGGTCGCGACCTCGACGGCGCTACCCGACGGCGACAACAGAACCGGCGTGTACCCGTCCTCGGTCAGTCGCCGGGCGCACGCCTCCCCGATACCGCTACCGGCCGCCGTCACGATCGCGACCTTCTGGTCAGCCATACGACTGCTTCCCCGCCACCCACCATAAAATTCGACACCCGTTCGACGCCGTCTCGGAGGTTCGGGATCACTGCGCGCTCGGTCCGCTCGAACGGACCACGGAGCCGACATCGGGCCTGCCGTACCGACCTATAGCTCCCGCAGCGTCTCGAAGTCGCGCTCGTCGTGGCCACAGACGATCGTCGCGTCGTGTCGTCTCGCCTCCTCCTCGAGCAGGCGATGGCTCTCGAACCAGGAGCGCTTGCACCACAGCAGGCTCCCGCCCATCGGGTGTTCGTCCTCGTAGTTCTCCCGGACGTAGGCCTGGTCGCCCGCGATCAGGACGGTGCCGGCGTCATCGAGGTCGAGACGAACCCCCAGCAGGCCGGGCGTGTGCCCCGGCAGGCGGACGAACTCGAGGTCACGGAAGCGTTGCTCGCGGTCGCCGTGGACGACCTCCCAGTTCAGGTCGCGATCGAAGTCGCCCGCGAGGTAGGCCTCGTCGCCCTCCTCGGTCTTGGCGCTGTAGTAGGCGTGTTTCAGCTCCCGTTCGTGGACGACGATCGGCACGTCGGTCCCCTCGAAGGCGTACAGCCCGCCCGCGTGGTCGAGGTGGAGGTGGCTCTGGATCACGCAGTCGATCTCTCCGAGGCCGTACCCCGCCGCCTCGAGGTCGTCCTCGAGCGGGCGGAGCCCGGTGTGTTCGAAGGCCGCGTACAGCTCCGCGGGCCAGTGGCCCGAATCGGCCTCGGGGTGGGAGCCGGTATCCCAGAGGATCGTCGCCTCGGGGTGGTCGATCACGACGTTGTAGACGGGGCCGTCGCCCATCGTCGTCTCGGGGTTCGGGTCGGCGGCCGACCCCATCGTGTGACCCTCGAGGATGTGGTTGAAGTCGGTCGTGATCGTGCCGCGCTCGATCGGGGTGAGTGTCGCATCGACCATACCGACTCCACGATCGGTCGGGAGTTATTCTTGGTGTCCTCCGAAACGGTCTCCTTCCGATCGAACCGTTCGCCCGCTGGAGATGCCTGCCACACCGGTACCCGTCCGGCGCTCCACCGAACGGTATGGTCAGAGTGTCGACGATCGTCGCCCTGCTCGGTGTTGCACTGCTGTTGGTTCCGGTTCCGCCGTTCATCACCGCCGCGGTCGGTGTTGCGGTGATTCTGGTCGGAGTTGCGCTCCGGCTCTTGACGGACTACTGATGGTTTCTCGGGTTACCCGGCGACCGCGACGGGTACGACTTTCCGTCTCGGATTCCAACCCCCGGATATGACTCAGACGCCGCGAGCCGTCGTCGCCGGCGGCGGACTCGCCGGACTCGTCGCCGCACGGCATCTCGCCGGGGCAGGACTGGACGTAACGTTGCTCGAACGGGCCGAGAACGTCGGCGGGCGGGTGTGGACCCGGGAGCGAGACGGGTTCCGATTCGATCGCGGGTTTCAGGTACTGTTTCCGTCCTATCCCGCCGTACGGCAGGAGCTGGATCTCGAGCGCCTCGACCTGCGCCGGTTCGCGCCGGGAGCATGTCTCGCCCGCCCCGGCCACCGATCGACGCTCTCGGATCCGATCCGGGATCCGCGGGCGCTGCCCGCGACGCTGACGAATACGGACGTCTCGATGGGGGACAAGCTCCGGGTCGCCCGGCTGGCGGTCGACCTCGCCCGACGCGATCCGGAGACGATCCTCGAGTCGTCCGAACCGGACGCGACGATCGAGGACTACCTCCGCGGGCGGGGGTTCTCGGAACGGTTCGTCGACAACTTCGCCGCACCCTTCTACGGCGGGATTACCCTCGATCGCTCGCTATCGACCTCGAGTCGGGTCTTCGAGTACGTCTTCCGAACGCTGCTGACGAGTCGGGCGGCCGTCCCGGTGACCGGAATGGCCGCGATTCCGGCCCAGTTGGCCCAGTACGCGCGAAACGCCGGCGCCAGTATCCGACTCGAGACCGAGGTGACTGACGTCTCGGTCGACGGCGTGAACGGGGAGGCGGTGACGGTTACCACCGACGGCGACGAGTACGAGGCCGACGCGGTCGTGGTCGCGACCGACCCGCCCGCAGCGCGGGAGCTGACGGGCGTCGAGTCGATCCCAACGGACGCCCGCGCCTGCGTCACCCAGTACTACGAACTGCCGGGCGGGACCGACCTCGAGAGCGGGAAGCGGCTCCTGCTCAACACGGTCGACGAGGGACCGAATCAGATCGTCCCCCACAGCGCGGTCGTCCCCGAGTACGCGCCCGACGGCGCCGAACTGATCAGCGCGACCTATCTCGGCGAGCGCGAGGAGAGCGACGCGGAGCTCGCGGCGACCACCCGCGAAACCCTCGAGTCGTGGTATCCCGACCGACGGTTCGACGCCCTCGAGACCCAACGAACCGACCGAATCGAGTTCGCCCAGTTCGCCCAGCCGCCGGGCTTTCGCGACGGACTGCCCGAGCCCCGCGACCCCGACGGATCGGTCTACCTGGCGGGCGACTACACCCGGTGGTCGTCGATCCAGGGCGCGATGGAGAGCGGTCGAGTAGCGGCGAAGGCGGTGATAGAAGACCTCTAGCCGAACGCGTCGTCAGAGCCGGTCCTGAACGGACTACTGGAAATCATCGACGACGCAACCGCGACCCGTCTTGCGGTTGCACCGGGACATCGTTACGGCAGGCCGTATGAAAGACCACGCCGTTGGTCACGAGCAACACGCTCATCACGGCGACCTCGAAGGAGGCGACGCCGGAGAGCCAGAACCCGAGCGCGACGCCGTTGAATCCGAGCGCGATCCCCGGCGCCCCCGCTCGAAGCGTCCGCAGGTAGCGGTCCGTTCGATCCTCGTCGTCGCCGTCCGTCCGTCGATCCGCCTCGAGGTCCGTTCCGTCCCGGTCCGAGGATTCGATCCGGCAACCGTCGTCCTCGTCGCGGGCCTCGTCCGGCGCCAGGAACTCGGTTCCACAGCGCCGGCAACTGATGTACCGTCTCGAGAACGGGGTCGGGTAGTCCGCCGGACAGTTCGGGCAGACGAGGCGATCCGCGACCGGGTGGTGTTCCACGCGTTCGGCCATCTTCCTATCGAGACATATGACTGTTGAGTTATATGTCTTCTCATGAATACAGTAATGCAATTTTATATCTATGGCTAGAGCAGTCGTCGGGACTCACTCAGGGGCGGAAACCACAGCGTCTCGGCGCTCGAGCGGTCGTAGACGGCCGGGTAGTAGTCGTCGAGGGCACCGACCAGCGGCGACTGCAGGTCGCTCGAGCGGAGTCGGTTGACGGTTCGGCCGCCCGCGAGTCGGGTAAACGCCGGGAGAAGCAGCGTCGCCGCGCGGCCGTCGCCGCCGGGATCGTACAGCGCGCAGGGGCGCTTTCGCCCGTCGACCTCGATCGCCGGGTGTTCGTGTCCGATAACGTACCGCGTCGCGTCCTCCTCCGGGGGCGACTCGTGGCCGTGACAGACGACCGTCTCCCCGTCGGCCAGCCGGTAGGCGGGCGCCGTCTCGCCGTCGAAGACCGACTCGAGCATCGTGTCGTGGTTGCCGGGCGTGACGACCAGCGACGCGTCGGCGGCCTCGACGCTGTCGGCGAGCCGGGTAATCGATCGCTCGACGCCGCGGGGGACGCGGGAAAACGAGTGTAACAGGTCGCCGGCGACGACGACCGTGTCCGGGTTTCGGGTGGCCAACAGCGCCTCGAGCCTGTCGCCGACGTCTTCCTCGCCGCCGATCGGTGCCTCGACCCTCGAGGCGGCGCCGCGTCCGAGGTGGAGGTCCGCGAGGACGAGTGTCTCGGCGCGGGGGAAGTAGACCGCTCGATCGTCCAGTTCGAAGGGGACATCGACGGCGTCGGTCATCGGTCGCGAGAACCGCCGTCGGTCCGGACGTCCGCGCCGAGGGCCGTCTCGAGGTCGTACTCGGTCCCGGTCAGCACGAACAGCACCTCCTCGAGGGGTTCGAGGATCTCGGGGAGGATCTTGACGACGAGGTACGTGATCCCGATCAGGGCGACGACCGAAAGCAGCTGGGAGATGTAGTTGTGCGCGACCAGGTACGAGACCCGGGTCTCCTCGGCGCCCATGTAGGTCGTCACCAGCGAGACGACGAGATCCTGCTGGAACCAGCCGTGGGGGGTCGCAAGGCCGATGAAGACGTTCCGGACGAGGTTCAGCAGCCAGATGACGCCGATCGCGAGCGCGAAGGCCGCCAGCTTCCGCCGGAGAGGAGCCGCCACCGCGGCGATCAGCCCGCCGAAGATGGCCATGCTCCCGAGCCCGGTACAGGCGAGCACGATGTAGGTGGTCCGTCCGGTCGCCGTCTCCTCGGAGTCGAAGTTGAAGCGACTCTCGTACCCGTTCGTGCCCTCGTTGAGCCCCGGACTGTGACCCAGCAGCTCCATCCCGTAGTGGGTCTGGACCGCGGTGGTCTCGATCAGCCACTGGCGGACGATCGGGATCGTCTCTGCGGGCAGGTAGATCAGGCCCATAAGGGCGACGGCCTTGGTCAGCACGAACAGCGACTCCCGGCCGTTCCAGAGGAGGTAGCCGGTGTAGGCACACAGCGGCAAGGCGGCGAGCGCCAGGACGGTCTGGAGGGGACTCTGTGCGTCGTAGTAGTAGTACGGCACCATCGTCAGCCAGTAGGTGCCAAACAGCAGCCAGGCGACCCCCGCGATCCGACGGGCGGGAACCGCGACGTCCGACCAGCGGGCGAGCAAGGCGATCCCGAAGGCGGCGATCGCGATCCAGGCCAGCGCGTCGATCGGCAGGGTACCCTGCAGCGTCGACGCGAGCGTCTCGCCGCTCGCCAGCGCTCCGAGAGCATCGACCGACGGCGCGGAGGGCGAGGACATCGTCGTCCTGTCCGACGGACGCGTCCGGCATGAGTTTGTTGCCTCGACGACTGCGTACCTTTTTTGCCGTGCTGGCGGAAACTGCCCGTATGGTCGACGTCCTCGACAACAAGCGGGCCGCGACGCGGTTTCGGATCCTCGTCCAGATCGCCGAGCGCCAGCCCGCCGTCAGCCAGGGAGAGATCGCCGGGGAGGTCGGCGTCACGAGCCAGGCCGTCAGCGAGTACATCCGCGAACTCGTCGACGACGGGCTCGTCGAGAAGGAGGGCCGCTCCCGGTACCGGGTCACCAAGGAGGGCGTCGACTGGCTCTTTCAGGCCGCCGGCGACGTGCGCCGCTTTGCCGACCACGTCACCGAGGACGTCCTGGGCGCGATGGGCGAGGACACCGCGATCGCAGTCGACGACCTCGAGGAGGGCGACATCGTCTCGCTGTCGATCGAGGACGGCCTCCTCCACGCCGAGGCGGGCGAGGCGGGGCCGGCGACGGGGGTCGCGACGACCGACGCCGACGCCGGAACCGACGTCGGCGTCACGAGCTTCGAGGGCGTCATCGACCTCGAGCCCGGCTCCGTGACCGTCCTGCAGGTGCCCGCGGTGCGGTCGGGCGGCAGCCGCGAGGTCGACGCCGAAACGGTTACCGATCACTGCCAAGAGGCCGACCTCGTCCTCGCGACGGGCGTCGAGGCGGTCGTCGCCTGCCGACAGGCCGAGACCGAACCCGACGTCACCTTCGCCGTCGGCGAGGTCGCGGCCGACGCCGCCGAGCGCGGACTCGCGGTCACCGCGGTCGCGACGACCGACGCCGTCGGCCGGGTCACCGACACGCTCCGGGACGCAGACGTCTCCTACGAAGTGCTCGAGGGGTAGGTCAGCCCCCTCGAGCCGCGCGATCCTCGAGAACCTCACTCGCGACCCGCTCGCCCGAGCTGATCGCTCCCTCCATGAAGCCGCGCCACTCCAGAGCCGTCTCGGAGCCCGCCCAGCGGACGCGGCCGACGGGTTCGCGGAGCGCGTCGCCGCAACTCGTCAGCGTCCCCGGGGTCATCGCGGCGTTGTACCCGCCCGTCGACCACCGCGTCGTCGACCACGTCTCCTCGGTGTACTCGAGGGGAGCGCTCGCTCGCGGTCCGAAGTACCGTTCGAGCTCCTCGAGCACCCGCTCCCGGCGCTCGGTCGCGGATCGGTCGCTCCACTCGAGGGCGTCGGCCCCGGCGACGAACCCGACGAGACGCCCCCGATCCCCGTCGGGGAGGGTCCCGTCCGCAACCTCGGTCACCACGCCGTCGGCCGAAAGCACTGACCCCGAGTAGCCGTCGTCGCGCCAGAACGGCTCCTCGTAGGCGGCGACCCACTTGATTACCGCGCCCATCGGCATCCGCTGGACCAGCCCCCGTCGACGGGCGGGCAACGGCGGTTCGTGGTCGATGTGCCCGATCAACGGCGGCGGGACGGCGACGATCGCGTCCGAGACGGCGTAGGTCTCGCCGTCGGAGACGAGCGTCACGTCGTCTCCGCGCCGATCGATCTTCCGGACCGGTTCGTTCAGCCGGATCGCGTCGCCGAGGCCGTCGGCCAGCCCCTCCGCGAGCCGCTGGGTACTGCCGACGAGGCGGTACTCCTGTGCGACGCTGACCGACTCGTCGTCGGCTCCGAGGCCGCCGGCGGCGTCGACGGCCGCGAGGAGGTACAACAGCGAAATCTCGCCCGGTTCGACGGTGAACTCGGCCCGGACGAACGCGTCGAACGCCTCGCGTGCGGCCTCGGTGTCGATCACCTCGCGCTTCCAGGACTCGAGGGTCGTCGCGTCCCGAAGGGCTGCGTCGGGCGCGTCGTCCGGTGATTCGAGGGGAACGTCGCGACGGAGGCTCTCGACTCGTTCGAGGGCGGCCTGCAGCTCCGACGCCGATTCTTCTGGAAGCGCCCGAAAGCGGTTCTCGTGGTCGAACACCTCGCCCGCGACGGCGACCCGATCGGCGCCCGCGTCGTACTGCTCGCGAAGCTCGAGATCGAACTTCTCGACTAACTCGAGGACACGCTCGTGGTCGGCGCCGATCCACTCCGCGCCGCGGTCGATGGCGTTGCCGGTCGACAGCGAGCCTTCGGCCGTCCGGCCGCCGACCCGGTCTCTGGCCTCGAGGACGACGACCTCGAGTCCCGCGTCGGCCAGCTCCCGTGCCGCCGTCAGTCCGGACAGTCCCGCGCCGACGACGCCGACGTCGTATCGTTCCGTCGCTCGAGAACTACCCATACGTGGCTCGTGGTCCGGCGCGAAGAAAGGTTCCCGGTTCCCGTAGCGATTCCCGGAGTCGGCCGGCTCGAGACGGGGGGTGGCCGCCTACCGGTCGACGTGAGGCCACTCGCTTTCGTCGACGAACTCGGCTGCACCGCAGCAGCCACACTGCTCGGGCGCCTCGTACTGGTGGCCGGCGTCGGTACGTCCGACGACCGTGCCGGCGTGTATCGTCTGACACGCGGTACAAACGTACTTTTTCGGGAGTTCCGGAGAGTGTGCCATATCCGGACCTACCCCCGCCAGCGGCATATAATGCGAGTGTGGGTCTCCGGCGACGGCAGTCGGGTCCGGCGGCCAGCTCGCTCCACCCAGCGAGTGTCGAGCGCGAGCCGTACTTAACCGATGTAGCGCAGGTCGTCGTCGGTCGGCACGTCCATCTGCTGTTGTTGTTGTTCCATCTCCTGGATCTTGCCGATGACGTCTTCCATCTCGTCGGCGCGCTCGTCGAGGCTCTCGTAGTCGAGTTCGAACCCGAGCAGCTCCTCGAGCACCTCGAGCACCGCGCGGGCACTCTTGGGATCGACGAGGTAACCGCTGGTCTCGCCCATCAGGCAGGCGGCCTCGAAGCCCCGGCGTTCGCCAAGCCCCAGCAGGAGTCCGGAGACGCCGACGATCCCGCCGGCGGGTTCGTCCTCGCGGAACTCGACGCCGGCGTCCTCGAGGGTCTCGACCAGCGACTCGTCGGTGACGGCGCCGACGACGGCGTACTCGTCGATCAGTTCGCCGGTCGGCACGCCGCCCAGCGCGTACAGCTCGCTCGCGCCGAACTCCTCGGCGATATCGAGAAACGCCGACGCCAGCACGTAGTGGCCCTCGTTCGTCTGGGCCTGGTGGTCGCCGGTCAACACGAGCAGGTCGCGACCGTCGGGCACCGAGATCGCGTGGATCTCCGCACAGGTCAGGTCGGCGACGCCGTCCTCGATGTTCACCTTCGGCGGGAACTCCCGGGAGTAGATCCGCCGGACGAGAGTGCTCTCGCCCTCGAGTTCCTCGAGCACGTGCTCGGCCGCGAGGCTGCCGACGTGTCCGACGCCGGGCAGCCCCTCGACGAGTACGGGGTCGTCCAGTTCGACCTCGGCGACCGCGTCGATCTCGAGTTCGTCCATACCGTATCAGCGACTGCGACGTTTAAGAGCGCGTCGGTACTCGCCGTGGGCGTCCTCGGGGTCGAACGGCGCCGGCGCGCTGTTTACGGCGTCGGCGCCGCAGTCGGGACAGGTCGACAAAAGGGTGTACACCGGGCGGTCGTGGGCGTCGCGCCACGCCGAACAGACCCGGATGTCCGATTTCATTACTCGTCGTCGGTGCGGCGTTCGCGGTGGAACTCGCCGGAGCCGCCCTCCCCTTCGATCGCCGCGACCGCGCGGCGGGCGCTCTCCTCGAGCTGGGACTCGGCGGTCTTGTAGTTGGGCGCACGGACGTTGATCCGGTACTCCGGGGCGCCGACGTAGCTAACCTCGAGATCGACCTCGTCGGGCACCTCGCCGTTGCCCTCGGCGGCCTCCAGGGCGGCACGAATGCCGTCGACGCCGCTCGGGGAGGCGTTCTCGAGGTCGACGTAGCCGGTGACGGTGACGTACGGCACCGAGACGTTCTCGCGGGCGGTGTCGACGAGGGCGTCGATCTCCGACTCCGAGAGGTCGGTGCTCTCGAGGGCCTCCTCGCCGTGGATCGCCGCCTGCTTGAACCCGTCGTAGAGGCTGCCGTGGGCGCCGATCAGCTCGTTGGCGACGGCGGTGTAGGTCTCGTCGTCGGCGTCCTCGCCGAGCGCGAGGCCCATCCAGTTGTCTGCCTTCTGTTCGTTTTTCCAGTCCTGGATCTTGTCGGAGCGCTGGTGGTCGTTGACGTCTTTCAGCGAGAGGTCGATCTGCTGGGACTCGGTGTCGACGTCGAGTACCTTGCAGACGACGATCTGGCCCTCGCGAACGTGATCCCGGACGTTCTTGATCCAGCCGCTCGCGACCTCGGAGATGTGGATCAGCCCGCGCTGGTCGCGGTACTCCTCGAGGTCGACGAAGACGCCGAAGTCCTCGATCTCGTCGATCTTGCCGACGACGAGCTCGCCGGTGTCGGGCCAGCCGCTGTACTTCATCGTGACTCGACTGTTTCGAGGATCTCGTGGTCGATCTCGGCTTTGCCGCCGGTCGGTCGCGCCAGCGTCGTTCCGCAGACGGCACACGCGACCTCCGTGGAGGCCTTGCCGAAGACGGTCTGTTCGTTCTCGCAGTCACCGCAGCGGACGTTGTAGAAATTTCCTGCCATGGTAATCACTCCTGGAACTCGAGTCGGCCGGCGCGCCATCCCTCGCGGAGGTGGGCCTTGCCGCACTCGCTGCAGCGGTACTTGAGGTCCGTTTTCTTCGTGGGCTTCTCGCCGCCGGGCACCTTCGAGAAGCGACCGGCGTTCCCGATCGTCGCGGTGTTGCGTCGGGTGCGGCGAGCGTCCCACTTCATCCCAGAGGAGCGGCCGGTTCGGGACTTCTCGACCTCGTGCTCGTGGTGTTCGTTGCAGTGCGGACAGTACGTATTGAATCGGCGTGGCATCTGCATCGTTAGCTCACTTGACGTGGGCTAAGACAGCGCCGTTTAAAACCCGTTTGGTTCGTCGTCGTCGCGGGGACGGACCCCTCGAGCCTTCGAAGCGTTTAATCCCCTCTCGCGTGAACGCACCCGCATGAAGCGTCTCATCATCCACGGTGACCCGGGTATTCGCAAGGGTGCTATCGTGGAGTACGACGGGGAGGAGGTGGTGTGTTTCGCCGTGACGCGCAACGGCGAGTGGCACGGCCCCGAGAAGGTCCAGCTGTGGTGTACCGTCGGCGCCGAATCGGAGTTCGAGGACTTCGAGAAGCGCAACTTCACCCCCCACTTCCTCGACGTCGACCGCGTCGACGCCGAGGACGTCGCCGTCGTCCGCGCGAAAGCCGACCTCGAGCTGTAAGGCCGGCAACTGTACGGCGATGTCACGATCACTGTCGGACGCCCTTCGAGTGCGAGCCCGGGCGCTGCTGTCGGCGACCCGGTTCACCCAGTTCGCAAGCGTCGGGCTCGTCGGCGCGACCGTCGACAACCTCGTTCTCGTCGTCCTCGTCGAACTCACCGTTCTGGGACCGGTCGTCGCGAAGGTGATCGCCTGGGAGTTCGCCATCGCGGTAATCTTCGCGATCAACGAACGCTGGACGTTCGCGAGCCACGGCGCCTGGACCCCTCGAGCGCTCGGCCGTCGGTTTCTCCGGTCGAACCTGGTTCGGTTCGCGGGCTTTCTCGTCACGCTGACCGTACTGACCCTGTTGGTCTACGGCTTCGACGTCTGGTATCTCGCGGCGAACCTCGTCGGGATGGGGATCGGTTTCTTCGTCAACTATACTTGTGAGAGCCTCTACACGTGGAAGGTCCACAGGGGCTAACGGTAGAAACCCACATACGGCGGTCGAATCACAACCCTTAACTAGCGCACCGGGTTACGAAGAAGTAGCGGGATGGGATAGCCAGGAGATTCCGGCGGGCTCATAACCCGCAGACCGGTAGTTCAAATCTACCTCCCGCTACTTTTCGAGGCGAACAACAACGAGGAACGGAGTGACGAGTGGCGTGAGCCTCGAAAATAGTATAGAGAAGATTTGAGCCTGGGAGCAGCTTTGCTGCGACCGTGGTTCAAATCTCCCTCCCGCTCTGCTTTGGCTCGACTAATCCGTAAGCGTCAGTCATAGCGCATCCCGGCCTTTCAGAGAACTGAACCGAACGACGAGCTACGGCGAGCCCGCTCGAGCCGTCCCGTTTTTGGTGACACCGTCACAACCGACGGGTATGAGAGAGTCGCTTCGGGCGGCGCTGGCCCGCGTCCGAAACCCCGAGTACACCGGCGAGAACAGGTGCGTTCCGTGTACGACCGTCAACGCCGCGCTCGCCGCCGGAGCGAGCGCACTCGTGGGCAAGGTCTCGCGCAGGGGCGGGGTCGCGGCGTTCGCGGGGTCGCTTGCCGTAATCGGCCTCCGTGGCTACCTCGTTCCCGGAACGCCGGCACTGACGAAGCGGTACCTCCCGGCGCCGATCCTCGAGTACTTCGACACCCACCCGCTCGAGGAACCCGACGAGGAGCCCACGGAGCTGACGACCGAGACCATCGAGGAGTACGAGCGCCAGCGCGAACGGGCGGTCGATCCCGAGCGGTTCCTGCTCGAGGTCGGCGCCGTCGAGATCCGAGAGAACGATCTCGGCTTTACCGACGACCTCGCCGACCTGATCGACGATCGGCTCCGTACGCTGCCCGACGATCCGATCGAGCCGGAACTCGTCGCCGAGCTATACGGTCTCGAACCCGGTTCGGTGACCGTCGAGGACCGTTCTTACCCCGCCGTCAAGATCGGTCGACGGATCCACACGTGGCCGTCGACGGCCGCCCTGCTCGCGGACCTCGCGACCCACCGCGCGCTCGAGGAACTGACCGACCGATGGGCGGCGGTGCCCCAGGCCCAGCGGATCGAACTGCTCGAGGCCTTGCGGTCGTTCCGCGAGCGCTGTCCGGACTGCGGCGGGCCGATCACGCTGACCGAGGACACCGTCGACTCCTGCTGTCAGACCTACGCGGTCCACGCGCTCAACTGCGACGGCTGCGGACAGCCGCTGCTCGAGTTCGATCCCGAGGACGTCGATCGGGGTGCAGGTGGCGGGTTCCAGCCGTAACAAGCAGGGTCAGGCGTCGTCGGGTTCGATACTGATCGTCGTTTCGTCGTACAACCCTTTTTCGGCGGGAGCCTCGACGTTCAGCCCGGCACCGATCGCGTACGTTCCGGGCTCGGCCGCCTCCCACTCGTCGTCGGCGACGCGAAACCGCTGGTGCCAGCGCTTCCCGAACTGCTTTCGCTCGCCGCGGTCGAACCGGAACCCCTGCGGCTCCGCGGGCGGATCGTGAAGCGGGATCTCGGCGGCGTCGGTGAGCCCGTCGACGTTCCAGCGCCAGAGGATCGGCGACCGGGTCGTCACCGTGATCGGGAACGGCATCGCGTTTCGCATCGTCACTCGAAACGGGATCGCGGCCCCGACCGGATACGTCGAGCGCGGCGTCGAGACGTCGACCGAGATCGCCCGGTGACAGAGCCAGTCGGGAACGAACCGCCGGCTCAACCCCGTGCTGTCGACCGACCGCATCGCCTGGGGCTCGGTCTTTCGCTCGCGAGGGGAGAAGGGCTCGTCGTCGTCCCGGCTGAGGGCGTTCGACTCGTAGATCCGACGCATTGGCGGAGACAGGCGCGACGAGAACTAAAGCGTTCGGAAACCGCAGGTTAGTCGTCGGCGACGGCGTCGTTCGCGCCCTCGTCGGAGCGGAACTCGCCGTCGGCGTACCGATCGTCGTACAGCAGACAGGCGATCTCGTGCGTTTCTCCCGTCGGAACCTGGTGTGGGTCGTGGGTCTCGCAGGGCGAGGTGAACGTCTCCTCGAGTCGCTCCCGTGCGGCGTCGAACTCCGCGGCGTGGAGCGCGTCGATGCTCTCGCCGAGGGAGCGCTCGGCCGTCGGATCGGACACCGTCTGGGGCAGGCCGAACTCCTCGCGGACCGAGGTTTCGAACGCCTCGCGCGAGAGTTCGTTCGGATCGGTCGCCTCCTCGTCGACGGCGTCGACCGACGTGACCGCCTCGAGATCCTCGGCGCCGCGAACCCGAAGCTTGAGATCGACGATCGAGCGCCAGACGTCCTGCGGGAGGTCGATATCGTCGGGCGGAATGATGCGCGGACAGCGGGTGTGGAACCGACAGCCTGACGGCGGGTTCATCGGCGACGGGACGGTCCCTGGGAGCAGGATCTGGTCGCCGTTCCAGAGCGGATCCGGCTCCGGAATCGCCGACAGCAGCGCCTCCGCGTAGGGGTGGTGGGGCGGCGAGAACACCTCCTCGGTCGTCCCC
>NZ_JBLRWX010000061.1:0-7060 GCF_047921035.1 Natronococcus sp. | reverse complement strand
GTCCTCGAGCAGGTTGAGGATCTGGGCCTGCACCGAGACGTCCAGTGCCGAGACGGGCTCGTCACAGACGATGACCTCCGGGTCGACTGCAAGCGCCCGGGCGATCCCAATGCGCTGGCGCTGCCCGCCGGAGAACTCGTGGGGGTAGCGGTGGGCGTGGTTCTGGCTCAGTCCGACGGTCTCGAGCAGTTCGTAGATCCGCTCGGTTCGCGCCTCGCCCTCGGCGATGTCGTGGATGTCGAGGGGTTCGCCGATGATGTCCCCGACCGTCAGCCGGGGGTTCAGACTCGAGAACGGGTCCTGGAAGATGTACTGGACGTCCGTCCGGAGATCCCGCAGCGCCGAACTCGAGAGGCCGGTGATCTCGACCTCCTCGCGGGCGTCGCCCGCACCGGTCCGTTGGCGGTAGTAGACCGAGCCGTCGGTCGGCTCGAGCAAGCGAAGCAGCGATCGGCCGAGGGTGCTCTTCCCGCAGCCGGACTCGCCGACCACGCCGAGGGTCTCGCCCTCGTAGAGTTCAAGGTCGATCCCGTCGACGGCCTTGACCCACTGCGTTCGGCCGAGCAGCCCGTCGATGAAGCCGCTGCTCGTGTCGTAGTACTTCGTCAGGTTCTCGGCTCGCAGGATGGGGTCCCCGTTCGGCCGAGTCATCGTCGCTCACCCTCCGTGTTCGGTGCGGTCGTGCCGGCGCGGGTCTCGTGGCCGTCGCCGACCGTGACCTCGTAGTCGAGTCCCTCCCGGAGTTCGCCGGTGTACTCGAGACAGGCGGCCGCGCGCTCGGCCTCCGGGCCCGACGCGTCCCCGCCCGTCTCGGGATCGAGCAGCGGGGGTTCTCGCTTGGTACAGACGTCCTCGGCGTAGGGACACCGTGGATGGAAGCTACAGCCCGGCGGCAGCTCGACGAGGTCGGGCATCGTGCCGGGGATCGTCTGGAGTCGCTCGCGCCTGTCGCCGACGCGGGGGATCGAGCTCATCAGCCCGACCGTGTAGGGGTGTTTGGGGTCGTAGTACAGCTCCTCGACGGGTGCCTTCTCGACGGGCTTGCCCGCGTACATGACCATCACCTGGTCGCAAACCTCGGCGACGACGCCCAGGTCGTGGGTGATGAGCTGGATCGCGGTGTCGAACTCGTCGGCCAGGCTCTCGAGCTCTTCGAGAATCTGGGCCTCGATCGTCACGTCCAGCGCGGTCGTCGGCTCGTCACAGAGCAACAGGTCGGGATCGCAGGACAGCGCCATCGCGATCACCGCCCGCTGTTGCATCCCGCCGGAGAACTCGTGGGGGTAGTCGGAGTACCGGGACTCGGCCTCGGGGATGCCGACGGTGTCGAGCAGCTGGATCGTCCGCTCGCGGGCCTCCTCCTCGTCGTAGTCGAGGTGGTGTCGGATCGCCTCGGCGATCTGCTCGCCGACGGTGTAGACCGGATTCAGGGCCGTCTGGGCGTCCTGGAAGATCATCGCGACCTCGTTGCCCCGGACGTCCCTGATCTCCTCCTCGCTCATCTCGAGGAGATCCTCGCCCTTGAACAGGATCTCGCCGCTCTCGATACGGCCCGGGCTCTCGATGAGCCGCATCAGCGAGAGGGCGGTGACGCTTTTCCCGGCGCCGCTCTCGCCGACGACGCCGAACTTCTCGCCGCGCTCGATGCGATAGGAGAGGTCGTCGACGGCGGTGACGACGCCCTCCTGCGTGTAGAACTTGACCGTGAGATCGTTGACCTCGAGTAGTGCCATCTTAGCCACCTCCCTGGCCTTCGATCCCGGTCTCCTGGGCGTCGAAGGCGTCGTTGACCCCGTCGCCGATCATGTTCATCGCCATCACGAACAGGAAGATCGCGCCGCCGGGGAAGACCGTGGCCCACCAGGGGATCGAACCGCCGGGACCCTGGATGAGCGTCTCTCGCGTCTGATCGAGCATCGTCCCCCACTCGGCGCTGCCCGGGGGCATCCCGAGTCCGAGGAATCCGAGGGCAGCGACGCCGATCACGACGGTGCCGATGTTGAGCGTGCCGTAGACGATCAGCGGCGGCATCGCGTTCGGGACGATGTGTTTGAAGATCACCGATCGATCGCGCGCACCCAACGCCTTCGCGGCCATAACGTACTCGTTTTCCTTGATTGTCAGCACTTCGCCGCGGATCAGTCGGGCGTAGGTGATCCAGCCCGGGATCGCGAACGCGGCGACGAGCTGCCAGTAGCCGCCGCCGAGCGTGGCGACGATGATCAGCGCCAGGATCAGCCCGGGGAACGCGTAGACGGTGTCGACGATCCGCATCAGGATCTCGTCGGTCCAGCCGCCGTAGTAGCCCGAGATCGCACCGTAGACCAGACCGAACGTGGCGCTGAGTCCGACGACGATGAAGCCGATCGAGATGCTGTACCGGCCGCCGTACAGGACTCGGGAGAACAGATCGCGCCCGTCGCCGTCGGTCCCCATCGGGTGGGAGAGCGTCGGCGAGTCGTAGGTCCCGGCCGACGACTCGGGGTTCATGTACATGATCGTCGTCGGATCGTAGGGGGCGATCGAGAACGGCTGGACCGTCATCCCCATCACCGTGATCGGACGGGCGAACACCGCGAGCAGGGTGAGGACGCCGACGACGAACAGCCCGATCAGCGCCGACCGGTTGTGCTTGAAGCGTTTCCAGGCCCGCTCGAACCGGCCCTCGGTCTCGCCGCCGCTCTCCTCGGTCCAGTCCGACAGCGGATCCCGCTGTCGGACCTGTTCCGGGTCGAACCCGGTCACTCGAATTCGTCCGCGCTCGGTGTGTTCCTTGCTACTCATATCTGATCCTCGGATCGAGAACCGCGTACAGGATGTCCGCCAGCAGATTCGCCAGGACGATGAACACGCCGGTAAACAGCGTGATCGCCATGATCAGGTTGATTTCGCGCTGGGTGATCGCCTGGATGAACTCCCGGCCGAGCCCCGGCCAGTTGAACACCATCTCGACGACGACCGACCCGGCGACGATGCTCGCGGTCAGCGTCGCCGCCAGCGTCACCACCGAGATCAGCGAGTTTCGCAGCACGTGCTTGAGGATCACCTGTCGCTCGGGCAGTCCCTTCGCTCGAGCGGCGGTGACGTACTCCTTGTTCAACTCTTCGGCCATCGACGTCCGCATCACGCGCATGATACTCGCCGCCGCCGCAGTCCCGATCGTGATCCCGGGAAGGATCAGGTAGAACAGCATCTGCGGGTGGTACAGCGGCAATCGAGAGGGCGGCAACACGTCCCAGATTCCGAGCCAGAGCGCGCCGACCAGGATCAGCATGAGGCCGAGCCAGAAGTTCGGGATCGAGATGCCCGACAGCGCGATAAAGCGGCTGACGGTGTCGGCGAGCTGGTCCTTGTTGACGGCGGCGTAGATCCCGGTCGGGATCGCGATCACGAGACCGAACACCCAGCCGAACAGGCCGAGGACGATCGTCTCGGGAAGCCGTGCGACGATAACCGAGGAGACGTCCCGACCGGAGCTGATGACCTCGCCGAAGTCACCGGTCAGGACGTTGCCCATCCAGGTCAGGTACTGCTCCCAGACGGGGCCGTCGAGCCCGTACCGGGCGCGCATCTGGGCCTCGTCGGCCGCCGACATGTGTGGGTTCATCGCGGCCATCTGGCTGATCGGATCACCCGGCGTGAGATGCACCAGTCCGAAGGTGATCACCGAGACGCCGAACAGAATCGGAACGATCGACAACAGTCGCTTCAGTATGAAACGTCGTAAACTCATGATATTTGTCAAACACTGCGAACGGCTACCGGGGCGACCTCACTCGAGGTCGTAGTCGTCGATCACTTCTTCGATCAGCTCCGCCGCGGTCTCGGGGTCGTACTCGTTGTGCGGCCGGATGTTCTCCTCGAGAGCGTCGGCGTCGACCGTCCCGTTCTCCTCGGCGAGCTCCGGCAGGTCGGTCCAGGCCGGACGCGCCCAGCCGTTGAGCACGTTGTCGACGATCTCCTGGCGCGGAATGAGGTGGTTGACGGCCTGCCGGAGTCGGGCGTCGTCCCACGGCTCGACGTGCATCGGGTACTGGATGTACTCGTAGCCGCCGGCCTCGACACTGTCGATGACGTAGTCGTCGTCCTCCTCGAAGTCGTCGAGGACGCCGGTGGCCAGCCCGTAGGTCATGTCGATCTCGTCGCTCTGGAGCGCCCCGGCGCGACTCGAGTCGTCGGGAACGATCTCCATCTCGATCTCGTCGATGACGGGGCCGTCCGGGAACTCCTCGGGGCCGTCGAACCACTCCTTGTTCTCGAGGCCGATCTCCTCGAGCCAGTAGCCGTCGTTTTTCGTGAACTCGATGTACTGGCCCTCGGAGTAGTCGCTGAACTCGTAGGGGCCGGTCCCGATCGGCTCGTTGCCGGCGCCGGGGTCGAGGTCGCCGCCCTCCAGCTCGGCCTGCTCGAGCGAATGGATGTACAGTCCGGGCAGCTCGCGTTCGGCCTCGGCGTCGGGGATCTGGGCGTAGAGGTTGACGGTGTACTCGTCGACCTCCTCGGCGTACAGCAGCGAGTCGTAGGTCTGGGCCTCGAGGTCGGAGTTCTCGTAGCGCCGGGCGGTCGCGACGACGTGCTCGGCGGTGAGCTCCTCGCCGTTGGAGAACTCGATTCCCTCGTGGAGTTCGTACTGGAACTGCATCCCGAAGGTGCCGTCCTCGACGGCCTCGCCGGCCTGCTCGGGCGTGAGCACGCGCACCGTGTCGTCCTCGATCGGGTTGTCCTCGGGGTGGGTGACGACGACCTGCTCCTCGGTGTCGAGGACGCCCTCCTCGTCGGCGTCGACCTCGATCATGTACTCCTCGTAGTCGGCCCGGTCGATGTCCTGGGTCTCGAGGAGTTCGTAGTCCTCGGCGAGCCACGGGTAGAGGTTCCCCTCGCTGTCACTTGCCACCAGCTGCTCGAAGATCAGTACCTGGACGATCGTCGAGTTCGCACCCGTCGTGTACGGCGGATCGAACAGTTCGGGATCCTCGGTGATCCCGGCCCGAAGGGTGCCACCCTCCTGAAGGTCCGAGAGGTCGGTCTCGTCGGGATGGGCGTCCTCGTCGATCCAGGTGACGACCTCGTCCTGGGGCGCGTGCAGGCCGTAGCTGAACGTGCTCTCGGTGAAGGGGTTCTGTCGGAACCCGTGGACGTCGGTGTTCATCACGCCGGCCTGCAGGTCGAAGTGCGTGATCGAGCTGTAGCGCTCCTCGGCGAGGTACTCCCAGATTTCGTCGTAGCGCTCGCGGCGCTCGTCGTCGTCGTCCGCGACGTCGACGCCGTAGCGGGCGTCGTCGAGCATCCGGTCGAGGTCGTCGTCGCTGATCCCGGTCAGGTTACAGCACTGCCCGTGGTTCCCGCTGTGGTGAAGTGCCTGACAGAAACTCTCGGGGTTGAACGTTCCCGAGAGCCCGATACAGGGGATGTGCCCGTCCTGGGCGTACTCGGGGTTCATCACGCGCTGAACGTAGTCGTTGAACTCGTAGGTCTCGATCTCCGTCGTGAAGTAGCCCGACTCCTCCATGGAGGTCGCGATCAGGTCGACCATCTGGACCCGGTCGTCGTTGTCGGAGTTGACTTCCAGCTGAACGTGAATCGGCGCGTCGCCGTCGTCGCCGTCGTCGCCGCCGAGACACCCCGCGACCGCCGCGATACTTACCCCACCAGCACCCTGCAGTAATCGCCGCCTATCGATATCGATTGAGGATTGCTTGTGATCCTGCACCATGATCTTTCATGTGTAAACCTGATATATATAGGTATTGCTTCAGGACGACGCAAGACTTACCCCGTCTAATTCGTCGTTACTCTACCGGATGGACGTCCAGTAGATCCTCGAGCAGGGGACGATCGTTGAAAACCCTCGGTTACCCGTTGAAAGAATAGAAAACGAAACGAGAGTTTCAATCGTCCAGAAACGAACGTGTAACTCAATCGCCCTCTTCGTCGACGATGACGACCTCGCCGTCGACGACGTCGACGTTGATCAGCGTCTTGACGTCGTAGCCGGCGTCGGCGACCTTGTTCTCACCGCCGGCCTTCTTGATCACCGCGACCGTGTCGATGACCTCCGCGCCGATCTCGTCGAGGGCCTCGAGCACCGCCGCGAGGGTGCCACCCGTCGAGAGCACGTCGTCGAGCACGAGGACGCGCTCGCCCTCGCGGACGTCGTTGATGTACATCTCGTTCTCCGAGTAGCCCGTTTGCTGGAAGATCGCGACCTCGTCGTCGAGACCGTACTGTCGTTTCCGAATGACCGTCAGCGGGATGTCGGTCATCAGCGACACCGCGGTGGAGATGTGGATCCCCATCGCCGCGGGCGTGACGATCCGGTCGACGTCCTCGAGGTCGGCCTTCCGGATGATGCGGATGACGATCTCGCGAAGCAGGCCGGGGTCGAGCTTCGGGACGCCGTCGCTGATCGGGTGGACGAAGTAGTGGTAGCCGTCTTTCTCGATGATCGGCGCCTCGAGGAGCGACCGCTTCAACTGGTCCATGTCGTGGGTCGGGCGGTAGGCGAGTAAAAGTTGACGATACACGTCGGCGCCGTCTCGTCGAATCGCCAGTATCGGGGCTCTACCGCCGAGACCGACCACTGTGACCGCGCCGCACGCGTCCGGCGCCGTTTCGGGAACCCGACGTGTCGCCGACCCTACGTCTCGAGGGCGGCCGCCAGCGAGTCGGCGATCTCGAGGCCCAGCCCCGTCTTCGAGCCCGTATACGGCGTCGTCTCCTCCTCCCGAACCAGCAGCGCGCGCGTTCGGTCCGATCCCATGACGCTCGCGTCGTTGGCGACGACGAACTCGAGATCCGTCCGGGCTATGGTCTCCCTGGCGCGGTCGACCATCGCCTCGTCGTCGCCCGAGGTCTCGGTCTTGAAGCCGACGATTGCCAGGTCGGGATGGGCCGCGCGGATCTCGTCGATGAGCTTCGGCGTCGGCTCGAGTTCCAGCGTAAGCTCTTGGCCCGAGCGGATCTTCTCCGCGCTCGACTCGAGGGTGTAGTCGCCGATGGCGGCGACCGACGCCAGCGCGTCGGCGTCGTCGCAGGCGTCGGCCGTCGCCGCGAGCATCTC
>NZ_JBLRWX010000060.1:0-22618 GCF_047921035.1 Natronococcus sp. | reverse complement strand
CTGGTCGAAGTTCGGCGGTTCGCCCGCACAGTCGCTCGCGACGCGGCGCGCGCCGACGTACAGCGCCCGCTTTCGGTCCTCGGGCTCGAGGTCGTCGATCACGTTCGCCAGACAGCCCAGAATCGTCAGCCCTGGTCCCCAGCCGCTCTCGCGGTAACCGGTGCCGAACTCGAGGATCGTCGCCGTCGGCTCGCGGTGATCGACGCCGGCGTCGAGCAGCCCGATCGTCGCCTTCGCCAGGACGAGCCCGAGGTTCTCCTCGAGCCCGGTCTCGAGGCGGCTTGCCCAGTGCTCGGCGGGCGGGCGCTCGCGCTCGGGATCGGGATCGACGTAGACCTCGCCGTCCCGAACCTCGACGGGGTAGGTCTGCACGTCGTCGGCCCAGGGGTCGAACGTGTCCCCGCAGGCGAGTTCGAACCGCGCGTGGTGCCAGTGACAGGTGAGGACGCCGTCGTCGACGGTCCCTTCCGAGAGCGGAAACCCCATGTGGGGACAGCGGTTGTCGACGGCCCGAACCTCGCCCTCGTGGTGGAACAGCGCCAGCGGGGTGCCGTCGACGCTGACCTGCGCGCGCCCCTGTTCCCGTAACTCCTCGAGGGGGATCGTCGCCCGAAAGTCGTCGGTCGTCGCCATGCGAGTGGTATCGACTGGCACGGCCGTAAGCGTTCGCGCTCGAGACACTGAGGAGGACGGCACTTTTGGCCCCCCCGAAGAGAGGGTTCGGTATGGACCCCGTCGCCCTCGTCGAACGCTACTACGACGCGCTGGATACCCACGAGTACGACGCCCTCGAGGATCTTCTCGCTCCCGAGTTCGTCCAGCGGCGTCCGGACCGCCGGTTCGAGGGCCGGGAGGCGTTCGTCGAGTTCATGCGCGAAGGCCGGCCGAACAAGCGCACGCGACACGACCTCGAGGACGCCCTCGCCGACGGCGGGAACGTCGCGGTTCGGGGACGGGTAGTCGACGAGGAGTCGGGGTCGGCGCTGTTCGAGTTCGCCGACTTCTTCGAGTTCGGGGACGAACGGATCGCTCGCCTCGAGACGTACAGCCGGTGACGGCGCCCGAGGACTTTTGGTGACAGCATTGAACTGTTCAACCGGTAATGAGTTCTGCCGCACGAATCGGGCGCGCCGGGCGACGAACGGTCGGTGCGCTCGTCGCCCGCCAGACGTACAAGAACCTCCTCTACCTGTTTCTGGCGATTCCGCTGGGCGTTCTGTACTACTTCGCGTTCGGCTTCGGCGTCCTGCTGGGCCTGCTCCTGACGCTCGTTCTCGTCGGCGTGGCGATCCTCTTCGTCGCCCTCCTCGGCGCCAGGATCGCCGCGGGCCTCGAACGGCGGCTCGCGAACGCGCTGCTGGGACTCGACCTCGAGCGGTACGGGGACGTCGGCGACGCACCCGGGACTCGCTCGCGGCTCCGCGCGTACGTCGACGCGCCCTCGACCTGGCGGGCGGTCGGCTTCCTCTCGATGAAGACGCTCGTCTCCGTCGTCGCCCTGCTGGGCGTGATCGCGCTCGCGTCGATCGCCGAACTCCTCCTCGCGCCGCTGCGATACCCCACCGGCGCCGAGTTCGGCGAACTCAACGGCGAGCCGCTCGTCTGGTCGATCGAAACGGTCCCGGAGGTGGCGCTGGCCGGCGCGCTCGGCGCGGCGCTGCTGGTCGTCTTCGTCCACGTCGCGAACGCGATCGCCTACGTCTGTGGACGGATGAGCGCTGCACTGCTCGGCGAGCCGGTAACGAACCACTGATACGGATTGCTGTAACGATTTACCGGCGCAACCGCGACCCGTGCGGCGGTTGCGCCGGTACTGACTTACAGTAAACCGTATGAGGCGCCCCCCGAGCGCCGACCCGGAGGACCGACGGCGATCACGCCGAGCAGTTGTTCGGCCCCATCTCGAGTTCGACCCGGTCTTCGGGCGCGAGTTCGAGCGCCCCGCGGTTGCGTTCGATTATCTCCTCGAAGTTCGCCGGCTTCTCGCCGGCGTCGGCCAGCCGGTCGACGAACTCGTCTTCCTCGAGTTCGAGGACGTCGATCCCCGTGCGCGCCTCCCGGATCGTCGTCGAGATTTCCGCGCCCGGCAAGCCGTGTTCGAACTCGCCGTCGGCCGTGACGGTGACGTGACCGGGGAGGACCACGATTCCCTCGGGTTCGGCCAGGATCGTCCGGTGAAGCGTCTCGTAGAGCATTCGCGCGCCCTCCTCGCCCTCGTCCTCGCTAAATTCGAGCTCCGTCCGTCCCGTCGAGTCGACATGTAAGGTGTCGGCGGTCAGCAGCGCCCGGTTGTCGACGAGGACGTTGATCATCTCGCTGGTGTGGCCCGGCGAGGCGATCGCCTTCAGCTCGCGCTCGCCGACCGCGAGCACCTCGTTGCGCTCGAGGGCGTCGTACTCGAACTCGACGTCGCGTTCGGTCGCGCGCTCGCTCAGGTAGTACGGCACCTCGAGCTCGTCGGCGAGCTGACGGCCCCCGGAGACGTGGTCGGCGTGGACGTGGGTGTCGACCACGCCGACGATCGAGAGCCCGGCCTCCTCGGCGGCGACCGTGAACTCGTCGGTGTCAGCGGTGGGGTCGACGACGACGGCCTCGCCGCTCGCTGCGCAGCCGACGACGTAACCGAGACAGCCCTTCGCGCGGCGCTGGACCTGGACGATCCGGGCGTCGCCGGTCCCTTCGACCTCGACCGCGTCGTAGACGCCGCTCCACCCCTTCATCCCACCGTCGACGGTCTCGACCTCGTAGGCGTCGGTCGCCGACTCGAGCTGAGTCGCCAGGTTTCCCGAGGAGAGCCCCTTCGCGCAGATGGTGACCACCCGCTCGGTGTCGCCGATCAGTTTCTCGAACTCCTCGAGGCGGCCGTCGAGCTCCTCCTCCGGGTCGAACGGGAAGTGAATCGCGCCGGGGACGTGCCAGGCCTCGTAGCTGTCCTCGGGACGCGTGTCGACGAGCGCGAACTCCTCGTCGCCGTCCTGTAGCTCCGCGAGCCGATCGGCAGAGAGTGTGGTTACCATACCCACGGTACGCCGCCGACTTACCTAAACGTCTCCACGACGCGTGCCGGCACGGAACCGAAACCGCCGGCGCCCGTAGCCGGCCGCAACCACTACGGCTCCGCGCTCGAAACGGCTACCGGATGGCACCAGTACGAAACGTCCTCCGCGGACTGCTCGGCAGCGTGATCGGTATCGTCGTCATCGGAGCGCTCGCGACGGTCGTCTTCGCGGTCGCGATCTTCGTCGTCTCGACGGGCGCGGGGCTGGCCGGCTACGATCCGAGCGCCGACTTCGTCGTCCTCTCGGCCGCCCTCGTCGTCGTCGCCGTCATCCTCACCGGCGGGTTCACGCCCCGGCTGTCGAACCCCGCGTCGGACGAGTCGGGCGACGGCGACGCGTTCGACGATCGGACGTACAACTGATCGAGCGCGCCGATCGGCGAACGGCGTTCCGCGAGCGGATGATTTAACGTCCCGATCACGCAATCAGAGCGTATGACACTTTCCGACTCGGTCGCCGGCGCCGTCGCGGTGCTCCGGCGCCGTCCCGCCGAGATCCTCCCGTTCTACCTGCTCGGGGCCGCCGTCCCGGCGATCGTTCGCGTGCTCCCCTTTCTCGGGGTCTTCCTGGCGTACGTCTACCTCGAGTTCACCGGCCGGCTCGACGTCGCGCTCGCCGAACTCGAGCACGGGGTCCCCGAGGCGCCCGATCCCGAAGCCGACCCGGAGGCGTTCGAGGCCTGGCTCGCCGGGCTCGAACCGGTCGTCGCACAGCTGCTTCCCCTCGAGCTCCAGTTGCTCGCGGCCGCGGTCGCGCTGGGGTCGATCCTCCTCGCGATCGCGCTCTACGCGGCCGTCTCGGCCGCCCAGCTCTCGGCCTGTTACGGTCGACTCCGGGACGATCGCGGCCTGGTGATCGGCCTCGTCGGCGCGCAACGATTCTGGCTCCGCTTTATCGGGCTCTACCTGCTCGAGCTCGGCGCCTGGATCGTCGTCGGTGCGATCACCCTCGTCGGGGCCGTACTGGTCGGGGCGGTCCTCGCCGCCGGGGTTGGAACCGGGATCGCGGCGGTCCTGGTCGTCCTCCCGGTTCTACTCGTGCTGGCGATCGCGTTCGCGGCGATCCGCGCCGTGTTCGCGTTCGCTCCCGTCGCGGTCGTCGTCGACGACGCCGGCGTGTTCGGCTCGCTCTCCGCGACTCTGGGGTTCATCCGTCGCCACCCCGTCTCGGCCGGCTTCTACTACGCCCTCGCGGTCGGCGCGACGGTCGCGCTATCGGTGCTCTCGGGACTGCTCGTGGTAGCCGAGATCTCCTCGCTCGGCACCCTGCTCACGACGCTGGTCGTCTTCCCGTTTCTCGACCTGCTGAAGACGGCGCTGTACGGCGCTCAGAAGGATCGACTCTCGCCGCCGCCCGCACCCGAGCGGCCGTTTCGCAGCCGGTTCGTCGGCGGGCTCAAACGCGGCTGGGCCGAGCTGTTCGCGTTCGTCCGGGCGACGCCGCTGCTCCACGCGTTCGTCGTCGTCACGGCCGTCGCCACGTTCTGGGCCGGCTGGGAGCTCGCCGACCCGCTCGTCGGGACGGCCGAAACCTCCATCGACGAGCGCCTCGAGGGCCACGTCCCGCCCGCGGCCGCCCTCGAGTTCTTCGGCAACAACTGGATGGTCGCGTTCACGACCGCCTTCGGCGGGCTGGCGCTGGCGATCCCCGCGTTCGTCTCGCTGGCGTTCAACGGGTTCGTAATGGGGATCGTCGCCCGGCTCGAGGTCGAACCGCTCGAGCTGCTGGCGTTCGTGGTCCCCCACGGGATCTTCGAGGTGCCCGCAATCTTCGTCGCCAGCGCGCTCGGGCTCTGGCTCGGCGTCGTCGGCTGGCGGGCGTTCCGGGGCCGCGCGGGCCGTCGGGACGTCGTCGAGGCCCTCGAGCGGGCGTTCTGGGTCGTCGTCGGCCTCGGGATCGTGCTGGCGATCGCGGCGTTCGTCGAGGGGTTCGTCAGTCCGTACTACTACGGACTGTTCCTTTGAGTTCGGCGACGGTTTCGGTACGACTTAGTATCCCATCTCCCGTTTCGGAGTATGGCCAGCCAACCACGGGACGTACAGGAGACGATCGCGACGTCTCCGGAGCCGTCCGATCCGTTCACCGACCTCCCGCGAGGAGAGTGGCGGGACGTCTTCTTTGCGCTCCCGGAGCACGTCCGGGAGGTCCTCGTCGCGGACATGGACCGGGCCCAGCTGGAGACGTTCATCGACCGGCTCGATCCGGACGAGGTGACGGACGTACTGGGGTACGCCGACGAGGAGACCCGCGAGGCGCTGCTCGCGACGCTTGACGCCCGACGCCGCGAGAAGATCGACTTCCTGCTGTCGTTCGACCCCGAGAGCGCGGCCGGGCTGATGAGTCTCGATTACGTCACCGTCGACGGGAATCGGGACTTCTCCGGGGTGATCGAGCGTGTTCGGCGCTTCGAGGAGCGAACGGACCGCGTGCCGACGATCTTCGTCACCGACGGGGACGAACTCCTCGGTGAACTCCCGGGTGCGGCGCTCTCGGTAGCCGATCCACAGACCGAGTCGATCACGGATTACGTTCGGGAAACGCCGCACGTCCGGTACGACCGCGACGACGAGGAGGTGCTGGACGTGTTCCGGCGGAACCGCGAGCGGTCGGTGGCGGTGCTCGACGAAGAGGAGGACATTCTCGGCGTGATCCACGCCGACGACCTCCTGATGCTGGTCGAACAGGCCCGGGGCGAGACCCTCTACGAGTTCACCGGCGTCGACGAGGAGGAGAGCGTCCTCGACGGCCCCGGCGAGAAGGTCAGGAGGCGGTACAAGTGGTTGATCCTCAACCTCGGAACGGCGTTTATGGCCGCAGCGGTCGTCGGGTTGTTCGAGTCGACGATCGCGGCCGTCGCGATCCTCGCCGCCTACATGCCGGTCGTCGCCGGAATGGGAGGGAACGCCGGCACGCAGGCGATGGCAGTCACCGTTCGGGGAATCTCCCTGAACGAGGTGTCGCTCAACACCGGAAAGCGTGTCGTCGTCAACGAGGTGATCGCCGGCGCCGTCAACGGTCTCATAACGGGTGCGCTCGTCGCCGTCATCGCGATCGCCTTCTCCTTCGCCGAGTTCGGGATCCTCCTCGGCGCCGTGATCGGCATCTCGATGGTTGCGAACCTGGTGATCGCGGGCTTTTTCGGCGCGATAACGCCGCTCTTGCTCGACCGGCTCGGGCTCGATCCGGCCACCTCCGCGACGATCTTCATCACCACCGCGACCGACGTGCTGGGCTTTTTCGTCTTCCTCGGACTGGCCCAGGCGATCCTGCTGTGAAGGCGGCCGTTCGACTCCGACGACCACCTACTCGGGGGTCAACCGAACGACCGGAGCCTCCGCGTCGTCGACGGCGACGTACAGCGCACCCGTTTCGGGGTGGACCTCGACGTCCCGGATCCGCCACCCCCGTCCCTCAAGCAGCGGATCGACCTCCTCGACGTCGGTGCCGTCGACGGTGAACCGGCCCAGGTACTCCCCGGCCAGGTTCCCGACGAACAGATCGCCCGTCCACTCCTCGAAAGCGCCACCGTCGTAGAACGTCATCCCCGCGGGCGGGAACCCGCCGGAGCCACACTCCCAGTAGTAGACCGGATCGACGACGTCGTCGCGCTCGTGAGACTCGTCGCCGATAGGATCGTCGGTCCCGTACCGGCAGCCATAGCCCGCGACCGGCCAGCCGTAGTTCGCCCCCGCCTCGACGACGTTGATCTCGTCGCCGTCCTCCTCGCCGTGTTCGGACTGCCAGAGCTCGCCCGTCTCGGGGTGAATCGTCATCCCCTGGGCGTTGCGGTGGCCGTAGCTGTAGAGTTCGTCGAGGGCGTCGTCGCCGACGAACGGATTATCGTCGGGAACCGAGCCGTCGGGCTCGAGGCGCAGCGTCGACCCGATCCCGGTGGACGTGTCCTGGGAGTAGTGGTCGGGGCCGAACTCCTTGGACTGGCGGTCGCCGACGGTCACGTAGACCGCGCCGTCCTCGCCGAAGACAATCCGGGAACCGAAGTGGCCGTCCGAGTCGACGAACGGCTCGACGGCGTACAGCTGCTCGAACCCCTCGAGGCTCCCCGCCTCGAGATCGAGCTCCCCCCGGCCGAGGGCCGTGGTCGACTCGCCGGCGTCGTTGGCCGTCGCGTAGGTCAGATAGAGCCACGGCTCGTCCGGGAACTCGGGGTGGAAGGCGGCGTCGAGCAGCCCGCCCTGCCCCTCCGCGTACACGTCCGGAACGCCGTCGACGTCCTCGACGGCGCCGTCGCCCGGCTCGAGGACGGAAAGGGTCCCCTCGCGTTCGGTCACGAGCAGCCGGCCGTCGTCCGGAACGACCGAGATGCTCCAGGGGTGTTCGAAGCCGTCGGCGACCGCCTCGACCTCGAGCCCGTCGTCGCCGGGCTCGTCGAGCACGCCGGCACAGCCCGCGACGGTCGCCGAGAGGGCGCTGCCGGATGCCGCGAGGATCGTGCGTCGATTCACGGTACACCCTGGGATCCGGTCGGACAAAAGCCTTCCACGGGACCGGCCGGACGGTCGCCGAGGCGTGAGCGTCCGCCCCACACGACGAGTATCCCGATCGACGCAGGGGCTAACCGAATCAATAAAGGCTGACGGGTTCAACCTCAGAACACATGACAACGACGCTCGGAACGGCGAGCGCGGATCCCGGCGAGATCGACACGGGCCGTCTCGAGGTCGGCGAGACTCGAGACGGGAGCCCGTTCGGTCTCCCCGTCGCCGTCGTAAACGGCGCGGAATCCGGAAAGACCCTCTATATGCAGGCGGCCAGCGACGGCGACGAACTCAACGGTGTCGGCGTCGTCCGGCGGGTCGTTCCGCAGCTCGATCCGGCCGAACTCAGCGGCACGATCCTGATCGTCGGCATCGTCAACTACCACGGCTTCCAGGTCGCCGAACACCGCAACCCGATCGACGACACGAAGATGAACCGGGCGTACCCGGGGAACGCGGCCGGCACCTCGAGCGAACGGATCGCTGCAGCCACCTTCGAAGTAGCTACCCGTGCCGACCTCATTCTCGACCTCCACCAGGGATCGACCAGCCGGATGATCGACGAGGTTCGGGTTCGCTGTGGCACCCGCCACCGGCTCCACGGCGAGTGCCTCGAGCTGGCGAAAGTCTTCGGCTGCGGCTACATCCTCGACCAGAAGGGGCCCGACGGCCAGCTCGCCCGTGCAGCGCCCGACGAGGGGATCCCGACCGTCGACCCCGAGCTCGGCGGCTGCGTCGGGTGGGACGAGACGAGCATCAGGAAGGGCGTCGAGGGCGTGTTCAACGTGCTCCGCTACTACGGCTTCCTCGAGGGCGAGGAGACCCCCGAGCCCCAGACCCGCGCGAAGGGGTTCGAGCAGTTCGGCGCGCCCGCCGGCGGTCTCGTCGACCTCGAGCCCGACCTCGGCGACCGGGTGAGCGCCGGCGAGACGCTGTTTACCGTGACGACGCCCTTTGGCGAACCGAAGCAGACGGTGACCGCCGACAGCGACGGGATCCTCTGGCGAAGCCGTCGACTTCCACAGGTCGCGACGGGGGAGTACGTCTGCTCGGTCGCGACCGACATCGACGAGTACTGAGATGACGTCCGATCTCACCTGCCCCGACTGTGGCACCGCCTACGCGGCCGGCCCCGACGAGCCGTGGCGCTGTGACTGCGGCAGCCCCCTCGAGTTCGCTGACCGACCGCTCCCCGACGATCCGACCGCCTTGGAACTCGAGCCCGGTCGCGGGCTCTGGAGCTTCGAGCCGTGGCTTCCGGTCGACGAGCGAGTCTCCCTAGGCGAGGGCTTTACCCCGCTGGTCGAGGCGCCCGAGTGGGACGCCGCCTTCAAGCTCGAGTACGTCTTCCCGACCGGGTCGTTCAAGGACCGGGGCGCGACGACGACGCTCTCCCGGGCGGCCGAACTCGGCGTCGAACGGGTGCTCGAGGACTCCTCGGGCAACGCCGGGGCCGCGATCGCGACGTACGCGGCTCGAGCCGGGATCGACGCGGAGATCTACGTCCCCGCCGACGTCAAGCCCGCGAAGCTGGGGGCGATCGAGCGAACGGGTGCCCGACCGGTTCGGATCGAGGGGAGTCGGCAGGCCGTCACCGACGCCTGCATCGAGGCCGTCGAGGGCGAAAGCGGGGCCGACCGCGACGGGACGGCGGACGTCGCCACTTGCCAGCCCGGCGTGGGCTGGTACGCCAGCCACGCCTGGAACCCCGCGTTCTACGCCGGCACGATGACGTTCGCCCTCGAGATCGCGGCCCAGCGCGACTGGACGGCTCCCGACGCCGTCGTGCTCCCGGTCGGCCACGGGACGCTGTTTCTGGGCGCCTATCGCGGGTTCTCGCTGCTGCTCGAGGCCGGGATCATCGACGAGTTGCCGCGGCTGCTCGGTGCCCAGGAGGCGGGTCACGCTCCGATCGCGGCTGCGGTCGGCGACGGATCCGCGACCGACTCCGATCCCGACCACGACGAGAAGTCGGTCGCCGACGGGATTCAAATCGCCAAGCCGGCCCGTGAGGAGGAGATCGTAGAGGCGATCGAGCGAACCGACGGCGACGTCCTCGCCCTCGAGCCGTCGACGATCGAGGACGCCCTCGGACGGCTCCACCGCAGTGGGTTCTACGTCGAGCCGACCTGTGCGGTCGCGCCGGCTGCGCTGGAACGGTATCGCGAGCGCGGCGTCCTCGCCGCTGATGCGGACGTCGTCGTCCCGCTGACCGGCAGCGGCCTGAAAATCGAGTGAGAATCGTTCGATCGATGCTGGTTCCTCGCCCTCGAGTCGGCCGGTCTAGGCGAAGGTGAGACCTTCCTCGAGCGTCGCGTACAGCTCCTTTGCTGGAAGTACGTCGCGGCGCCCAGCAGCGTCGGCGCCCAGAGGCCGACGAACCGAGACGGAACGAAACCCGACATTCCTTTACTTCCCCCCTGAATACGGGCGGGTATGTTCCTCTCCCTACGCGCGGAGGTCGAGAGCGCCCTCGAGACGGCGCTGTCGACGCTCGACTATCCGACCGACGATCTCGGGATCGAAGAACCGCCCGAGGACGTCGACAGCGTCCTCGCCTCGAGCGTGGCCTTCCGGCTGGCCGGCGAGGCCGGCGCCCCGCCGCCGCAGGTCGCCGCCGAACTCGCTGAAAAGATCGACGTCGACGAGCTAACGTACGTCGCGGCGATCGAGACCCAGGGACCGTACCTCAACTTCCTGCCGAGCGACGCCTACCTCGAGAACACGCTCGAGACGGCGACGGCCGCCGACTACGGCGCCCTCGAGGACCGCGAGGAGTCGGTCGTCGTCGAGCACACCAGCGCGAACCCGACGGGGCCGGTCCACGTCGGCCGCGCCCGGAACCCGATCATCGGCGACGCCGTCGCGAACCTGCTGGATTACGCCGGCTACGACGTCGACCGCCACTACTACGTCAACGACGCGGGCCGGCAGATGGCCGTCTTCACCTGGGCCTACGAGACGTTCGACGAGGACGATCTGGAGGGCGAACCCGAACGCGATCGCCCGGAGTACGACCTCGTGCGCTACTACCGGAAGGGCAACGCCTACCTCGAGAACGCCGACGAGGAGGCCGTCGAGGCGGCCGAAGCGGAGATCGAATCGATCATGCAGGGCCTCGAGGCCGGCGACGACGAGGCCTACGAGCGGGTCAGCGAGGTCGTCGACCAGGTGCTCGGCGGGATGAAGGAGTGTCTGGCCCGCCTGCCCGCGGAGTTCGACGAGTTCGTCAAGGAGACGCGGTTCATGCGCAACGGCGACACTGATGACCTCGTCGCGCGGCTCAAGGAACTCGACGAGGCGGTGTACGAAGAGGACGCCTGGCAGCTCGAGCTCGACGACCACGGCATCGACAAGAATCTCGTCTTCCTGCGGGCCGACGGCACCTCGCTGTACCCCACGCGGGACCTGGCCCACCACGAGTGGAAGTTCGAGGAGTACGACAACGCGGTGACGGTGTTAGGCGAGGACCACACCCTCCAGGCCGAGCAGCTCCGGACCACCCTCGAGCTGCTGGGCAACGACACCGACCCGCTCCGGCAGGTGCTGTACTCCTACGTCAACCTCCCGGAGGGGAAGATGTCGACGCGACGCGGGACGGGCGTCGATCTGGACGACCTGCTCGACGAGGCGATCGACCGCGCCCGCGAGGAGGTCGAGGACCGCCTGGACGACCGGATCCGCGACGACGATTTGGACGACGAGGACATCGAGCGCATCGCCCACCAGGTCGGGATCGGTGCAGTTCGGTACGACATCGTCTCGAAACAACCCGCGAAGGCGATCACCTTCGAGTGGGAGCAGGCGCTGGATTTCGAGGCCCAGTCGGCACCGTACGTCCAGTACGTCCACGCGCGCTGTTGTGGCATCCTGGAAGAGGCGGGACTCGATCCCGAGACGACCCTGGCCGACCAGGAGATCGACCTCGAGTCCGTCGACGCCGCCCTGCTCGAGACCGCCGCGGAACGGGAGCTGCTCGAGACGCTCGCGCGGTTCCCGGCGGTCGTCGAGGAGGCCGCCGACGACCTCGAACCCCACCAGATCGCGACCTACACCCGCACGTTCGCCGACCGGTTCAACGCCTTCTACCGGGAGTGTCCCGTCCTCGCCGAGGACGTCGATCCCGAGGTTCGGGAGGCCCGCCTCGCGCTCGTGGCGGCCTCGAAACACACGGTCGCGAACGCCCTCTCGATCCTGGGCGTCGCGGCCCCGCGGTCGATGTAGGCCGCCGGAGTACAGCCTATCGGCGGCCGCGGGCCGCGTGAATCATCGACGGGCGCGTAGCGCGTGTCAAAGGATACTTAGCCACAGCACCGTTTTGTACGCCCAATGAGCCAGGAGGCCGAACAGGAGCAATCCGACCGGAAGAAGTACGAGTTCCGGAAGGTCATCGAGGATCTCAAGGACTTCGACGGCTCCGGCACGCAGCTCGTCTCGATCTACATCCCCGAGGACCGCCAGATCAGCGACGTCGTCACCCACGTCACGCAGGAACACAGCGAGGCGGCCAACATCAAGTCCAAGCAGACCCGGACGGCCGTCCAGGACGCGCTGACGAGTATCAAGGATCGGCTGCGGTACTACGACACCTACCCGCCCGAGAACGGGATGGTGCTGTTCTCCGGCGCCGTCGACTCCGGCGGCGGCCGCACCGAGATGGTCACGAAGGTCCTCGAGAGCCCGCCCCAGCCCGTCGAGTCCTTCCGCTACCACTGCGACTCCGATTTCCTCATCGAACCGCTCGAGGAGATGATGGCCGACAAGGGCCTGTACGGGCTGATCGTCCTCGATCGCCGGGAGGCCAACGTCGGCTGGCTGAAGGGCAAACGCGTCGAGGCGGTCAAGTCCGCCTCCTCGCTGGTGCCCGGCAAGCAGCGCAAAGGTGGCCAGTCCGCCCAGCGATTCGCCCGGCTGCGCCTCGAGGCGATCGACAACTTCTACCAGGAGGTCGCGGGAATGGCCAACGACCTGTTCGTCGCCAAACGGCACGAACTCGACGGCATCCTCGTGGGCGGTCCGTCGCCGACCAAGGACGAGTTCCTCGACGGCGACTACCTCCACCACGAGATCCAGGACAACGTGATCGGCAAGTTCGACGTCGCCTACACCGACGAGTCCGGCCTCAAGGACCTCGTCGACAACGCCGAGGACGCCCTGGCCGACGCCGAGGTGATGAAGGACAAAAAGCAGATGGAGGAGTTCTTCGAGGAACTCAACGCGGGCGACCTCGCGACCTACGGGTTCGAACAGACCCGACGGAACCTCATGATGGGCGCGGTCGACCGCCTGCTGATCAGCGAGGACCTGCGAAAGGACGTCATCACCTACGACTGCGGGGAGTGTGGCAACACCGACCGCGAGGTCGTCGACCGACGGAAGGCGACGCCCGACCACACCTGCAGCGACTGCGGCAGCGAGGTCGAGGCGACCGAGGAGGACCGTGAGGACGCCATCGACCACCTCATCGAGATCGCCGAACAGCGCGGCACCGACACGAAGTTCATCTCGACGGACTTCGAGAAGGGCGAACAGCTCTACAACGCCTTCGGCGGGTTCGCTGGCATCCTCCGGTACTCCACCGGTGTCTGAACGCCGTAAGCACCGACTACAACGGTCTCCGTAACTGAACGACTCGTTTTCGACCACCGACGATCCGTGAATCGCTCCTTATCGAGGTAACGATCCCGTGGAGTTATCGCACCGGCCCGACGCCCCTCGAGCATCATGTGGTGGGAACGACAGTCGCGACGATACGGACGCCGTCGCGTCCTCGGCAGTATCGCGACCGGAGCGGTGCTCGCAGCGACGTCGGGTGCCGTCGGCCGAACCCGAACCGAAGACGTCGGGGTCCGGCTCCGCGAGACGAACGCGCCCGTCGCGGCCGGCGAGCGCCTCGAGGTGACGGCCGACCTCGAGGGCCGAGCGACCACGACCGTCGACGCACGCCTCGTGGTCGGGCACGATCCCGAGACCGTCGACGAACGGACCGTCTCCCTCGAGCCCGACGAGACAACGTCGCTCACGATGGGGTACGAGACGCCCCGCGTCCGGCGCACCCAGTCGTTTCCGGTCCGACTCGAGGCGGGGATCGACGCCGACCAGCGAACCGTCACCGTGGTCGGCACCGCCGACGGCGAGAGCGCGGCGATCAGGCCCGACGCCGACGACGTCACGGTCCGGCCGGGTACCACAGTGCTGTTCGAGGTCGCGACGGGACGACGGCTCGAGCCGACCGACCTCGAGTGGGAGGCCGACGACGCGATTGCGGGCGACCTCGCGCTCGCGGGCGACTACACCTTCCTGACGGGGACCGGCGCCTACCTCGCGGCGCCCGAAACCGCGGGCACCTACGACGTCGGCGCGACCGTCCCCACGGAGACGGGATCGGCGAGTCACGACTGGACCCTCGAGGTCGCTCCCGATGGCCGGGGTCCGCCGACGATCGAGTCGTTCGACAGCGATCCCGGCGCGGACGCGGTCGTCGGCGTCGACGATGTCGTCGAGAGCGGGCTCGTCGCGCGCGATCCCGAGGGGCGACTCGACCGCGTCGTCTGGATCGAGGGGCAGAACCGGACGGTGGTCCGGGTCGATCACCTCGAGGGGGAACGCGACGAGGTGACGCTCGCCCGGACCGGTCCAGGCTGGGTCGCCGCCGGCTACCCGACCGGGGCACGGGTCGTCTGCGAGGACGGCCGGACCAGCGCGGAGGCGATCGTCGACGGCCCCGAGATTCGGCCTCCGTTCGCGGTCGCAATCGTCGGGACGAACGAGCCCCTCGAGGGCGGCGATCGGCTCGAGATCACGGTCGAAGTCGAGAACGAGGGCGGAATGATGAACGTCGGCGACACGACCCAGGAGCTCGACCTCTTGGTCGGGACGGACCGGGAACGGGTCGACACCGCCGCCGTCACCGTTCCGTTCGGGACGACCGAAACGGTCGTTCTCGGGTACGAGACGTACCCGGTCGCCAACGCGGATACGTTCCCCGTGCGGGTCGAGAGCCTCGACGACGCGGCCGAACGCACCGTTACCGTCGACGCCAGCGGGTGAGCCTTTTGCTCCTGGCCCCCGAAGGTGTGGTATGGGGGAACAGTACACTATTCTCGTCGCGCTGTCGAACCCGGCGGCCGTCGAGCAGCTCCTGCGAACGGCCTCGGACCTGGCGACCCGACACGACGGGCGGATTCACGCGATCGCGATCGAACACAAGCCGGTCAACTCGCCGTTCCTGTTGTTCTCCGACGAGTACATCGTCTCCGAGTACGCCGAGGAGAGCACGCAGCTGCTCGAGCGAGCCGAGACCGTCTCGGACGTCCCGGTCACGACGGAGGTCCGTGTCGACAGCGACGTGCCCGGTGCGATCCGGGATGCCGTGGACGAGGTCGACGCAAACGTCTTACTCATGGGCTGGCGCGAGCGTGCGAGCACCACGGATACGATCCTGGGAACCTCCGTCGATCCCGTACTGCGTCGGCCGCCGTGTGACGTGCTGGTCGAACGGATGGGGACGGTCGCCGACGGCGTCGACAGCGTGCTGGTGCCCACCGTCGGCGGCCCCCACGCCGGCCTGGCGAGCGACGTCGCCGCCGCTATCGCCGCGATGAACGGGGCGCGAGTTACCGTCCTCTCGGTGGTGACCGACGAGGGACCGATGGCCGACCGGACCACTGCGCGCCGTCGGCTCCGCCGTACCGCAACCTCGTTCCCGGCCGTCCCGGTCGACCAGCGTCTCGTCGAGGCCCCTTCCTCGGCGACGGGGATTCTCGAGGCCGCGGCCGAGCACGATCTGATCGTGCTGGGTGCGACCGGGACCGGACTGCTCCGCCCGCCGGTGATCGGCTCGGTCGCGGACGCCGTCGGCCGCGAGGCGGAGTGTCCCGTCGTCATCGCCAAGCGGCGCGCGGCGTCCCGAACCGAGCGGCTGCTCGAGCGGGTCGGCTCGCTCACGGACTCGGTCAGAGCGTCCCCCGAAGACGGACGGCGTCGTCGGTGATCTCCTCGATGCTTCCCGCGTCGAAGGGATGGGTGGCCGTCCCGTCGGGTCGAAAGCCGAGTTTGGCTCGGAGCGTGGTCACGATCGTCGGATCGGGATCCACGTAGCCGTAGCCGTCGTCGACCCGGACGAGCCGACCGACCTCGGTCCCGTCGGCGTTGAGGACGCGTTTTCCCTCGTCGTCGTTCGTGAGTTCCGTTCGTTCCATTCGATCTCCCGTGACCGCTCCGTGCCGCCACTGAAACGGCCGGAAGATGGATCTCGCGCCGGATAAAGCGCCGAAATCGTTTCTGTCGAACCCGGGAACCGTTACGCTCGTTCGACCGATTAAGGCCAGATTGGGCGCAAAGCAACGGTTCCACTGATCGTTCAATGTGATGTTGCGGGTCAGTGAGCGCGGTAGTCCGACGCTACTGGCGAAGTCCCGAGATACAGTTCCAGCAGTACGTAAACGTCCGATCGGCGTCGTTTCTGCTGCCGCAGTGGGGACACCTGATCGTCTCGCCGTCGACGTCGGTTTCGGCCTCGCCCTCGTCGGTGTCGCCGACGCCGTCCGGCGAGGAGGAGTAGCGATCGGAGCCGGGCGAGGAACGGGACTGGCCCCGACCGGGGTCGGCGACCGACGGCGACTGGACGCCGTCGCCGTCCTCGCGGCGGACGTAGACGTAGTACAGTAACAGGTGCAGGAGGGCAAACAGCACCACGTAGCCGACGAGCCAGCCCCAGAGCTCCATCACCGTGTGATACGGTCTCAACGCACTTGGGTATTCCCTCCCTCATCGCGTCGTGACAGTAGTCCGTCGCTGAACGAGCCCCGATTCCGCCCTCGAGCGGGTCTGCCGTTTCGGGGCTACCGGGGCGGGCGGAGGTCGCGCTGGAACTCGTCGAAGACCTCGAGATCCTCGGGAAGCTCGTACTCGAGGTGGCGCTGCTCCTGGCGGTTGACGCCGGCCTCCTCGATCGGCGTGGCGACGTCCTCCCAGCCGGGTTTGATCTTGACGCTCTTGGCCGGCATGCCGATGGCGATGTGGTGTGCCGGGATATCGTGTTGGACGATCCCCCGCGCGCCGACGATGGCGTTCTCGCCGATCTTGCAGCCGGCGCGGACCATCGAGTCGTAGGTTAGTCGGACGTCGTCCTCGACGATCGTGTGGTAGTTGCGGACCTCAGTCTGGTCGACGACGTCGTGATCGTGGGAGTAGAGGTGGACCCCGTCGGAGACCGAGACGCGGTCGCCGATCGTCAGCTTCCCGCGGTCGTCCAGGTGGACGTCGTCGTGGACGACCGTGTTGTCCCCGATCGTGATGTTGTGGCCGTAGGTGAACGTCACGCCCTTGAAGAACCGACAGTTCTCTCCGCAGTCGGCGAAGAGGTGGTCGGCGAGCATCCGCCTGAATCGCAGCGCGAACTCGACGTTGTCCGCGATCGGCAGGCTGTCGAACTGCCGCCAGAGCCACTGGAGGTGTTTCGACCGCCGGAACGCCTCCTCGTCCTTCTCGGCGTAGTACTCGCTCTCCAGGGTGGTGTTGCACGGATCGTAGCTCTGGAGACGGACCCGTTCGGCCGGCGTCATCGACTCGCCGCCCCGCCAGCGCTCGTAGGCCTCCCGGTCGCCCGAGAGATCGATCAGTACGTCCTCGACGACCGAGCACGTATCCTCGTCGCTCGAGAGGCGTCGATCGACCTCGTCGATGAACTCGCGCATTCCTGCTTCCGCCTCGTCGGGAAGCGAGACGTCCCGCTTTGTCATACAGAGCCGTTTTGCCCGCAGAGGTGATAGGAGTTCGGTTGTCGGATCGTCTCCCCGGTGATTCCCCGATCGGTTCCGGTCCCGGTTACGAAGATTCGACGGACTCGATCGACGTCTGCCGGTTGCACGACGTCAACGCCGACGAGTTCAGGCTCGGCGAACTCGAGGGGGGACGGCTCGCCGAGACTCCCAGGCTGGAGCCGTTCGCGGTCGACTGAACCGCGACGCGAGACTCGAGCCGACGGCTGATCACCCAATTATATATGTCGGGCCCGACACCCCTCGCATGCACCGCAGGGTGCTGTGGGGGGTGTTGAGTTGGATGCCACCATTCCCCCACGAGACTGCTTCCGTTCCGGGAGCAGCCTTCTGGTACTCGACCGCAGATATCGGACCGCAGAACGGAGCGGTACTCTACTGATCGATGGGGCGCACTCACTTCGAGAGCGCACGCTCGACGGCCTCGGCGACCTCGAGCGCCTTCTCCCCTAACGGCGCCGCGACGAGGCCGTCGTCCATCGCGTCCTCGAGTTCCTCGCGATCGACGATCTCGACCGCCCCGTCGGGCGTGCGGATCACGTCGACGTAGAGGTCGACGTACCGCACGCAGTCCGGAAATAGCTCGAGCGGGGTACAGACGTTGACGTAGGTGCCCTTCGACGACCCCTCGCTATCCCTGTAGGTCGTCGGATACCACCACCGTCCCTCGCGGAACTTCGTCACCGCGACGTCGCCGTCCTCCTTGGGGACGTCGAGCGCGTCGTACGTGCCGCCCCCGCGCATCGAGCGCTCGAGCGTGATCGTTCCCTCGGGATCCCGGTCGGTCACGTCGCCGTAGCCCAGCGAGATCAGCCGGCCGTCGGGTTTCCCGTGGCCGATCTCGAGGCGGTCGCCCTCGAGCGGGCCGAACTGCCGGGAGACGGCGTCGAACGGGAACCCGCCCGCGAAGCCGCCGTCGCTCGACCCACAGACCGCCTCCGCGAAGTCGACCGCAGCGCTGGCGGCCCGATCCGCCGCCTTGGTCCGGTGGTGGCCCGGCATCGTCGACTCGACCTCGCGACGGTGCTCGTCGAGCGCGAAGCGGGAGTCGCGACCGAACCAGAGCCAGCGGGTCGCTTCGGGCGCTGCCAGCCGATTCGGCGATTCGGCTTCTTCGGGTGCGTCCGCGAGCGCGTCCTCGAGCCCGCGGGCGCGGTCGACGGCGTCCTCCAGGGCCTTCTCCATCGCCGCGAGGTCCGCGTCGGCGGCCGGACGGTGCCAGCGCAGCCCCCAGCCCTCGGGGACGTCGACCGAGAGGAGGTCGGTCATGCCGACGAGTTCCTCGGCTCGCTCGCCCCGGAGACCCGCCGAAACGCCGCTACGAGCGCGCGAGAGGGTACAGAGCCCGCCCGCAGCCTCGAGCCCCGGGGCGACCCGGGGATCGTCGTCGTCCCACGGCGGGGTTGCCTCGCGGACCTGCACGCGGTAGCGGTTCCCCGAATCGACGTAGCCGTCGACGTCGTCGTACTCGAGGTAGCCCCGGCGGCCGTCGCCGAGATCGACGACGGCGCCGCCCCCGCCGTCGGCCTCGAGCACTTCCGCGTCGAAGACCGCGCCGCGGGGGACGTCGTCGTCCCAGCAAAACGTATCGACGGCGAGTTCCTCGAGCCTCGAGACGGCCGTCGCCACCGCGTCGGGGTCGCCCGACACTTCGACGCCCTGCCGGTCGCGGGTCGTCTCGAGGGAGACGTCGGCGGGCGCGGCCGCGAACGACTCCGCCTCGAAGCGCTCGCGGATCGGGTCGGAAGCCTGGACGACCTCGAGCCCGTCGTCGTTCAACAGCCGCGTCAGGGCCGTCGCGTAGATCCCCCGCACTCGAGCGGTCGTCATCGTCGCCCCTCCGCGGGCGGTGATTCGGTCGCCGACACGGCGATCACCGCAGCGTCTCGCGGTCGGGCGCGAACCGGACCCGATCGTGGATCGTCGGTCCCAGCGTCAACTCGACGGAGCCGTCGGAGAGTACGCGACCGTCCTCGACGTAGACGCCCCAGGTATCGAATCGGAGCCAGCCGCGCATCTCGTCGGCGTGGGTCGTCAGATCGAGATCCCCGACGGCGTGTTCGGGGTAGTCGGCGCTCGAGTGGGCCATCTCCATGTCCGAGTACACCGTCTCGTGGGCGTCGAAGAAGGACTCGAGTGCGTCGGCGTCGTCCTCGACGGCTTCGACGACCGCCTCGGAGGCGGCCCGGAGTTCGTCGGTCTCGAGGCCGACCTCGCGAAGCGCCCGCTGCGTTCGCTGATCGAAGTGCATGCGGGGACGTTGACGCGACACCCCTTTGTGCGTTCGGTTCGTCGGCCGTCAGCTTCGGCTGTCGGTTCGTCAGTCGTCTGCGGCGAGGCCGGTTTCGGCCGGCGACGAGGCGTCGTCGGCGCTCGCGGGCGTCGCCGACTCGGTTGCGTTTTCGTTCGCCTCGTCGGTCTCGTCCTCGGGACCCGGTGGTGCGGTGTAGTGGATACCGCGACTCGCGTTGTACATCGTGATCCGTTCTCACGATCGAGTACACATAAGCTCGATCCTAATACCCATCATGAGATCTGATATCATACTAGGACCGACCGGCCCGGACTGCGACGGACCGAACTATTACCGGGCAGGGCAGAGTATCCCGCCGCATGAAACGACGGCGCGACCCGGTCGAACGGGCCAGCGACGAGTCGACGGACCTCCAGGACGTCTCGACGTGGGAGCCGCGGAACGCCCTCGACCGGCTCTCGGTCGCGACGTACAACGGGATCGCCTACGGACTTCATGCGATCATCATCGGGGTCACCCTCGCGATCACCGCGTTCCTGCTCGTCCAGCCCGGCGTACTCGTCCTCGAGGATCCGTGGCTCGCGGTCTTCTTCGGACTCTCGGTCGTCCCGGCGGCCCTGCTGGCGGCGTTCATCTGGTACTCCGACATCACGACGAACGAGCCGCTGGGACTGCTGGTCGCGACGTTCGTCCTGGCGGTCCTCTTCGCGACGTTTGCGGCCGTCGTCAACTCGGTGACGAGACCGTACTTCCAGCTGTTCGGCGCGCTCGGCACGATCCTCTTTTTCTTCCTGATCGTCGGCCCCGTCGAGGAGACGGTGAAGCTCCTCGCGGTTCGGGTCTTCGCGTACCGAAGCGGCACGTTCGACGCCGTCATCGACGGTGCAGTGTACGGAGCGATCGCCGGGCTCGGCTTCGCCGCCATCGAGAACACGATCTACGTCGCCGGCACGGTCGCGGAGGCCCAGGTCGGAACCCTCGCCGCGGCGACCGACATCGCGACCCAGCGGGCGCTGGTCGGTCCCGGTCACGTCATCTACTCGGCGATCGCCGGCTACTACCTCGGTCTGGCGAAGTTCAATCGCGAGTACGCCGGCCCGATCGTCGTCAAGGGACTGTTGATCGCCGCGTTCGTCCACGCCACGTACAACACCACCGTCGGGATCGTCCCCGAAATTCTCACCTCGCTGTACCCGATCGGGTTCGGCGTCGCGTTCGTCGCGTACGTGATCGTCTTCGACCTCGCGATCGGCTACTACCTCTACCGGAAGATCGCCCGCTACCGGCGAACATACCGGGAGATTCGGGGCGACACCGACGACGTGCCGTCGCCGGAGCTGACCGAGTTCGATCCGCCGAGCCGCCGTCGCTGAGTCACTCGAAGCGGGCCTCGAGCAGCCGTTCGACGTACTTCGCGAGGACGTCGACCTCGAGGTGGACCGGATCGCCAACCGCCTTCTCCGAGAGGGTCGTCAGCTCGTACGTCGTAGGGATGATGGCGACGGTAACGGTTCCGTCGTCGGCGAGATCCGCAACGGTGAGGCTGATCCCGTCGAGCGTGATCGACCCCTTCTCGACGACGTAGCGCTCGTAGCCCGCCGGCAGCTCGAACTCGAAGAACCAGTCTTCGTCCACGGACTCGACCCTCGAGACCGTCGCGACCGCGTCGACGTGACCCTGGACGACGTGGCCGTCGAAGCGGCCGTCGGCGGGCATCGCCCGCTCTACGTTGACCGCCTCGCCCTCCTCGAGGTCGCCGAGATACGTTCGCTCGACGGTCTCGCTCGCGAGAAAGACCTCGAACCACGCGTCCTCTTCGAAGCGTTCGACCGTGAGACAGACCCCGCTGACGCTGATGCTCTGACCGTGCTCGAGCCCCCTCGCGACCTCGTCGGCGCCGATCCGGAGCCGGAGGCCGTCCTCGGTTCGGGAGCGGGCGGCGATCGTCCCGGTCTCCTCGACGATTCCCGTGAACATATCCGAGGGTTCGAGCCGACGGACAAAACCGCTCCGGAACGCGGACGCGTCACGGTTCCGTGACGGGGCGGGAGCCGCCGCGCTTTTGATCGCCCCCTTCGTAGCCGGCGTCGATGGCCGGAATTATCGACACGATCAAGCTGGCGGGCACCCTCGTGCTCGCGCTGCCGGCCGCGCTTGCCGGACTCGAGTTCCTGTTGGTCCGCGGCGAGACGGCCGTCGGCGCGGTGCTGATCGGTCTCGCGATCGGACTCGTGCTCGTCCAGCACCGACTCACTCTCCCCTCCGACGTTCCCGCGGCCGTCGCAAAACGAGTGGTCGGAACGGTACGCAAGGATCCTGACGAGGCCGACGATCGGTGATCGGCGATCGGACGTTCTCGCGACGTCGAGTGACTCCGTTCGACCGAAACCGCCTACGCAGCCGTCACTGACGGCAGCTGGGCCGTCCTGACCCAGAACTCGTCGACCGCTCGAGCGAGCGAGACGTACTCGTCGTGACTGTCGGGTTTCGTGAGATAGGCGTTCGCGTGGCGGTCGTAGCTCTCGGCGATATCGGACTCGTCCTCCGAGCAGGTCAGCACGATTACCGGGAGCGTGGTCAGTTCGGACTCCTCCTGGAGCGTCTCGAGTAGTTCCAGCCCGTGTACCCGCGGCACGTTGAGATCGAGCAACAGGAGATCGGGAAACGAGCCGGTGTCGCGGTGATCGGAGAGATAGCTCATCGCCTCGGCGCCGTCGGGAACGGTGTGGACTCGAACGTCGTCGGCAACCTGGTCGAACGCGTCGCTGATCAGCGTCGCGTCGCCGGGATTGTCCTCGACGAGAAGAATGTCGGTTGGCTCGGACGGAGTCACGGTTCTCATACGGTAGTTTCTCAAGACATCCAGATAAGACCGATCACTATACACGTTGGGAACGGCTGCGTGTGCAGGCCCCGGATATATATACTATTTGCCGGCGAAACCGCCGGACTCATACGGTTTACTGTAGTCAATTACCGCCGATCGCCAGAACGGGGTCGGCGATCGGCGGTAAATAGTTACAGCAA
>NZ_JBLRWX010000059.1:0-22697 GCF_047921035.1 Natronococcus sp. | reverse complement strand
TTACTGTAAGTCATTACCGGCGCAACCGCCGCACGGGTCGCGGTTGCGCCGGTAAATCGTTACAGCAATCCGTATGAAGCACGGATCGTTTTCGAACACGAGAGTCTCGTTGTTCGACAGAGATCGCTGTCGTAGTCGGGATGGTGCAGTCGGTGCTGTCGTACGGTCACGAACGACGCGAGCGAAAAACGAACGGTGAAAAACTACCCCTGTGCGGGCGACGGGGTACAGAAGCGCACGTCCCCGTTGTCGTACACGGAGGACTGTGTCGTCCGGCAGATGCGCTCTTCAGTGGGGTTATCGATGTATCCCGGACCCGCCTCGCTGGTGAAGTAGGTCGCGTCCTCGGACTGTGTCGTTCGATAGACGACGTAGTCGTGCTCGGCGTACCCGTCCTCGGGTAGGGTTATCGAGGTCGTCGACGGATAGGCTCCGGTCCGCTCGAACACGGTCTGGTAGGGGTGATCGGTGTGGAGCTGCTGGTCCGGACGGATGTCCGATCCCGCGGGCGACCCGGTCATCTCACCGATCGTGTCCACCGCCGCGAGTTCGGACTGGTCGTACGCTAGCCGCTCGTGTTGGTCGGAGAACACCGGATTGTCGGGGTTGCTCTCGGCGGCGAACATCATTCCCCCCGGGAACAGCAGGACGATCACCAGCAGGAGGGCGATAACCGGTGCGGGCGAGAGGTTCCGACTGAGCGTGCGTAGCCCGATCGCGCCGACGATCGCCATCAGCGCGTAGAGGAAGGCGAACCACCGCGTCGGAACGAAGTTCCGGATCCCGAACATCGGAAGTCCAAGAACGAACACGAGCATGACTCCGATTCCGAGCATCAGGGTGAACACCGACTGTTCCGCGCGCCGACGGTGGACGACGTACAGACAGCCGACGAGCGTGACGCCGAACAGCACGAGGAAGCCGAGTTCGTTGACGTACGGGACGACCTGATCGAGCAGCGTCGTGCCGGTGTCCGGAACGGCCGCCTCCTCCTCGCCGGACGAACCCGGGGACGCGAGTTCCAGGAAGCCCGCGCTCTCCTCGAGCGTTTCGCCGAACCAGCCCAGAACCGTTCCCAGGAACGAGTCGTCGCGGTACGGCGTCAGCGACCAGACGAAGATCGCCAGCCCGAAGTTGAATACGAGCAGTCCGATCAGGTTGACCGGTTTCTTCGTCCGGAAGACGCTCGTATCGAGCCGCGTGAGTCCCAGCGGGCCGACCATAAAGATGATCTGGGCCAGAAACGCGGCTCCGAGCAACACCAGGACGATAAACGTCGACACCTGGTGTGTCAGGATAACCGCGACCGACAGGAAGACGAGAAACGCGAAGTCGCGACCGGTGTACTCGATCCGCATCACGCGGATCAGCGTGTAGACGATCGCGAGGAAGAACACGAGCCCCATACTCGTCGGAATCAGGTGGATACCCCACATCACGGTGTAGCTCGCGACCGAGAACACCGCAGCGGCGAGCGTCGCCCACCGCGCCGGGACGAGCAGGTTTGCGGCGGCGTAGACGATCAGAATCGAGAGCGGCATCGCGACCCCCATCGAGAGATACAGCCCCATTCGCAACGAGACGTCGTAGACGAGCGAGGACGCGACGACGAACAGGTGGAAAAACGGCGACCCGAAGTGTTTATCGTAGGAGATCGCACCCAGCGACTGTTCCGTGTAGATCGCCTGGGAGAGCTCCGTCATGTGCGTCCAGACGTCGATTCCGATGTAGCCGGGCGTCGCGTACAGTGCGGTAAACCGGAAGACGAACGCGAACAACACGAGCTGGAACAGGAGCACTCCGCGGTGGAAGTCGCGGTCGCTCGTGAACAGTATCTGTCCGAACAGCAACGTCCCGACGATGCTCGAGATCACGAAAAACAGCGGCGTTCGGGCGCCCTGCAGAATCGTCACGAGGATCATAACCGCCATCCCGACCGTAACGACACTCGGGAGCACCATCGCCGCCGGCGTCGACAGCGTCGGCAGCGTCCGCTCGTTTTCGTTCTGGTGGACCGCGAGGAGATACAGCGCACAGCCGAGGCCGACGACGATCGGAATCGTATTGATGTAGATCTGGGAGGCGAAAAACCGCAGCGGGAACAGCAACAGCGCGACGATCAGGCCGGCGATCGCCGCCGTCGTGTCGAGCCGCAGCGGTCGCACGTTCGACAACGACATTCTAGATGCCATGATACGTTTCCTCCCTATCCTCCGTTCGTTCGAGGGATAACTCCGTCGTATCCCGTCCCCGCTCTTCGAGGACCTCTCGGTAACACTCGAGGAGGCGATCGCCCATCGACTCGAGGCTGAGTCCGTCGATAGCCTCGCGTCCGTTCGACCGTCCCGATCCCGCGAGGACCGAGTCGAGTCCCGTCGCGAGTTCGCGGTCGTCGTCGCTGACGACGCAGTTCTCGAGTCCGCCGATCGTCTCGCGAACGAAGCCGACGTCGGTCGAGACGACGGGGACGTTGCAGGCGGCGGCCTCCTTGACCGCCATCGGTCCCGCCTCTCGTTTCGACGTCACGAGAAGCAGGTCGCTCGCGTTCATGTAGTAGGGCATCTCCTCGTAGGGGACGCCGTCGATCGTCCGCACCTCGAGATCCGCGTCGGCACGGTCGGCGAGGCGTTCGGCTCGCGGATAGTCCTTCTCGTCTCTGTCCGGGTCGTAGGGAAACAGCGCGATTCGCTCGTCTTCGTCCCAGCCGATCCGTTCGCGAGCCTCCTCGCGCGGGATCGGTCTGAACAGCTCCGTATCGATCCCGAACGGAATCTCGACGTGGTCGACGTCGAGTTCGCGCGACATCGCCGGGCTCGGAACGATCGTCGCGTCGGCGAACCGTGCGCCGTACCGGCTGATCCGCTCGAGCCAGCCCATATCGCTCATCAGATCGGTACCCCAGAGACTCATCACCACCGGACGCGTCGGCTGGGCGAGTGCGAACGGCGCGACGAGGCCGTAATGGCCGTGGACGAGGTCGTAGTCGTCCGCCCAGACGTGGGAGAGCACCTTCGGATAAAATCGGAGGTAGTCGACCGGGGTCCGTGGTGATTCGGCCGTGTAATCGCCCGGAACGCCGACGACGGTACAGTCGACACCACAGCTTTCGAGGACCGAGATCTGTTGTTCGAAGAACGAACGCGTGGTGGTGATGAGGTGTAGTACGTGCATGTCGTGTCAGTCGGCGTTGGCGGCAACCGTCGATCGATCCGCATCGGTCATCAAAACGGTCTCGAGTTCCCGGACGATGACGTCGGTGACGTCGACCCGATCGGCGAGCAGCCGCTCCCGCCGGCGACGCCAGGTTTCCTCGTCGAGGGTTTCAATGATCGACACCGCTTTCTCGAGCGAGCGGGCGTGACGGTTCTCGTCGTTGAAGTTGAAGACGAGTCCGTACTCGTCCTCGAGTTCCTGCATGTAGCCGAGCGAGAGCGAGTTCACGTAGACCGCCGGCGTGCCGAGCATCGCGGCCTCGGCGGCCATCGTCGCCCCCTCGCCGACGAAACAGTTCGCGTACGCGAGTAGGTCGTGGATCCGATCCGGCGACGTCGTCATCCGGTTGGACTCGAGTTCCTCGGGGAGGGGAACTTCCGAAGTGATCACCACCTTCGCGCCGGCCTCCTCGAGCCGTTCGACGGCCTCTATTGGGTCGTTGAACCCGCCCTGACCCATATCGTGCGAGGAGTCCCAGCTGCTCAGACGCATGACGACGAACGTGTCGTCGGGTTCCAGTCCGGCCTCCTCGAGGACCGTCGGATCCGGTTCGAATCGGTCCGGGTGGAGGTAGGCGAGTTCGTGATAACCCGGATACTCGACCTTCTTCGACCCGATGTCGCCGTCGTAACACTCCGGCGTACAGACGACGTCGGCGAACGGGTACGCGAGCATCTTGATGAGCGTCGCGTGTTCGGTGTCGTAGAAGACGACGCTTTTCGCGCCGACGAGTTTCGCGACGTGGGTCGCGGCGGGGCCGCCGATCGCCGTGATCACGTCCGGTTTGATCTTGCGCGCTCGTGCCAGCAGTCGCGCCTCGTAGGTCGCCTGGACCCGCGCCAGCGAGAACAGTGAGTCGGACTCCCCGGCCAGGATCTCGTGCTCGATCTCGTAGTGCTCGAGCAGCTCCCCGACGACCTCGTTTTCCCGTGCGAAGACGTAGACGTCGTGTCCGTCGGCTTCGAGCTCTGTAATAGCGTGTTTGAAAAAGTGGACGTGTGCGGGGTGCTGGATCGTTACGATGACGCGCATCTATCGACCCACCTCCGCTGTCGCCCTCCTGGTGGCGTCGACCGCCGTCGGTGCCGGAAAGATCGGAACGTCCGTGGTGAACGCGAACGCTGGCGCAAGCAGCTCCTGCAGCAGCGTCTCTCCCCGGGCCGTGTGACCGCGGTACATTATATTCTCCTGTAGTGGAATCCCTGTTCGGTTGCATCGCCGGCGTCGAACGCACCCGGGATATCGATCAGTGCGGGGGCGTCGTTGAGCGCCGTCGCCATCGTCTCGAGATCGAGTTCGTCGAACTCCGAGTGCGGGGTCGCCAGCAAAACGCCGTCGAAGTCCGCGAACGAGAGCGACTCCTGGACGTCGATGCCGAACGACTGTTCGACGGCGTCGTCGTCCGCGTGGGGGTCGTAGCCGACGACGTCGACGTCGAACTGCTGGAGCTGATCGATCACGTTCGCGACCTTCGAACTCCGGATGTCGCCTACGTCCGGCTTGTACGATAATCCGAGCACGAGTATCCGACTCTCACAGAGGGTCTTGTGTCCGTCGTTGAGCGCCTTGATCGTGAGCTCGGAGATGTGATCGGGCATCGACTCGTTGACGTTCCGGCTCGTAAGAATCAGCTCCGGATCGGCACCGGCCTGCTTTGCCCGGTGGGCGAAGAAGTACGGATCGACCGGAATACAGTGCCCGCCGACCAGTCCGGGCTGGTAGTCGTGGAAGTTCCACTTCGTTCCCGCGGCCTCGAGCACGTCGTGGGTGTCGATATCCATCTCCTCGAGGGCCATCGAGAGTTCGTTCATCAGCGCGATGTTGACGTCGCGCTGGATGTTCTCGACGACCTTGGACGCCTCGGCGACCTCGAGCGACGGCGCGCGGTGGACGCCCGCGTCGACGACGGACTCGTACAGCGTCGCCACGTCCTCGAGAACGCTCTCGTTCTGCCCGCCGACGACCTTGACGACGCTATCGAGGGAGTGTTCGCCGTCGCCGGGCGTCGCTCGTTCGGGCGAGTACGCGAGGAAGAAGTCCTCCCCGGCCTCGAGCCCGGACGCCTCTTCGATAACCGGTGCGAACTCCTCGCGCGTGACTCCCGGATACACCGTCGACTCGAGGACCACCGTCGTCCCTCGCGTCAGGTGTTCCCCGACGGTTTCGGCGGCGCTTTCGATGAACGCGAGGTTCGGTCGATCGTCCTCGACGGGAGTCGGAACCGTGACGAGCACGTAGTCGGCATCGCGCACCGCGGCCGAGTCGGTCGTGTAGCTGATGTCCCCGTCGAGGATGGCCTCGTCCGAGAGATCGCCGGTCGTATCGACCCCGTTTTGCAGCGTTTCGACTTTCGACTCGTCGACGTCGAACCCGACGACGCGGTAGTCCGCCTGTGCGAATCCGACCGCGAGCGGGAGCCCGACGTAGCCGAGTCCGACGACGCAGACCGTCGCATCACGAAGCCGGTCCGCCGTCGACCGGGCAAGTCCGTCCGGCTGATCGCTCTCTGGTCCGTCAGTTCGTCTCTCGGTGTCGCTGAGTGGTGGGGTCATGGTGGTTGTCACGTGCCCGACGCCGCCAACAACGCGCGTCGGAGTCCTGTGTGCCAGACGTCCTCGAGACGGCTGACATGCCTCGCCCGGATAGAGACAATCTCATCGGTTTACTATATAGCCGATAAACTGCCCCGTCACACGTCGTTCGGATTCGTCAACAGTGTAGCTCCCTCTCAACCCTGACTCAGCCTTGGTTTCGCTTCTCAGACCCTGTCATCTTATTTCGCTGTTAAGCAAATCTGTTTGACCGCATAATGAAGTTGGATGTCATATTGTGTGCTAATACGGCCGATGTGAATATGTTCTCTCACGGTCGGTCACACCCGAATCTAGCAACCATGGAGCCCAGAACGATCGATACCGTATCCGAATCCGTCTCCAGCGACGTACTAGCTACCGTCGGCGAGGTACAGACAGCCGCGTTACTCTCGTCACCCGACGGCTCAATAGTCCGCACGGGAGCGGCGTCGTTCGCCGCCAGCATCAGCGTGTCGCAGGTCACCCAGTTCCTGGGCGGGACGCCCGTCTGGGAACTCGCACTGGTCGGTGCTGCGGTGGTGATCATCGGCGTGCTCATCGGCGCCCGTCTCCTCGAGGCGCTCTCGAACCGCGACGTCACACTCGACCCGACGGCGATGCTGTCTACCGACGAAAACGTTGAACGGGACGAAGAGCCGTCGGAGGAAACGCCGACCCACACCTACGAGACGTACATCTCGCCGGATACGCCGGACGAGCTGCTGAGCGACAGGGGACAGATCATCCGGATACTCGTCGAGAACGACGGACGAACGTACCAGTATCGAATCGTCGAAGAAACCGGCTGGTCGAAGTCCAAGGTCAGCCGCCTGCTCTCGGAAATGCACGATCGAGGCGAAATCGGCAAGGTCTCGGTCGGCCGCGAGAACGCGATCGTTCTCGCCGACCACGGTCCCGATGGATCCCCGGACGCCGACGATCCTTCCGTGACCGTCACGAAATCGCCGCAGTAGTCGAGTCGGACCGACGTCGCTGGGTGTCTTCTCTCGATGCGGTACTTCGGTTTCGCCCGGACTCATACCGTTCTTGCTACGCTCGGGAATCGAGCACGTTGAGCCGCTTAGTGGTCGAATAAGGACGTGTCGTGTCTCTGCAACAGAGGGCAGTCGTTCGACCGATATCGCTGTTCGTGCTGTTGTGATTCGTCAGCTACCGTTCTCCGAGCTGTCGAACGCGATTCACCGTGTGTTCTCTTTGCACGATAAGGTAATATTACTGACTACATGTGAAGAAATCGTCGAACGGGCCGGCCGTTGGCGGTTATCCGATCCATAGTAATGGGCCATGTCGGTAACGTATCGGGTAACGCCGGGTCGATGTGCAGGGACAGACGACCCGGGAGGATTAGATCTATGACACGTTACAGAACTGCACGCCGTAGTGGCGTACCGAACCGACGTTCGACCGACCCGGCCCGCTCTGTTTGCGGTTTCTCCTCGGTTGCCGGAACCGATCCGGAGGTGCTCGGCTAATGTGTGGGATTATCGCACGCATCGGCTCCGACGACGCCGCCGACACGCTGCTGACGGGACTCGAGAATCTCGAGTACCGGGGCTACGACTCGGCGGGAATCGCCGTCCAGAACGGATCGGGCGTGAAGGTTCACAAGACCTCCGGCGAGGTCTCGGACCTCAAATCGAAGCTGAACTATCTGCCGACCGGTAACGTCGGTATCGGTCACACCCGCTGGAGTACCCACGGCCCGCCGACCGAAGAAAACGCTCACCCGCACACCGACTCGGCGGGGGACGTCGCCGTTGTCCACAACGGCGTCATCGACAACTACGCGGAACTCCGGACGGAGCTGGCCGAGAAGGGACACGTCTTCCGGAGCGACACGGACACCGAAGTCATCCCGCACCTGATCAACGAGTACCGCGAGGAGCTGCCGACCGAGGCCGCAGTTCGCAAGGCGGTCGAGACGCTCGAGGGAAGCTACGCGATCGCGGCGATCGTCGAGGACGAGGACCGCGTCTACGCGGCGCGGAAGGGGTCCCCGCTGGTGCTGGGACTCGGCACCGACGACTGGTTCCTCGCGAGCGACGTTCCGGCCTTCCTCGATTACACCGACGAGGTCATTTACCTCGAGGACGGCGACGTCGTCGTTCTCGAGCCCGACGCCTACGAGATCACCGACCTTGAGGGCGAACCGGTCCACCGCGAGACCGACACGGTCGACTGGGATCCCGAGGACGCCGGCAAGGGCGAGTACGCCCACTACATGAAAAAGGAGATCCACGGCCAGCCGACCTCGCTCGCGAACACGATCGAGGGTCGCGTCGAGGACGGCGAGGTCGACCTCGAGTCGCTGCCCGCCGGCAGCTTCACCGACGTCGATGAGGTCCAGTTCGTCGCCTGTGGAACCTCCTACCACGCCGCGCTGTACGGTGCCCAGCTGCTGAAGGCGTCGGGGATCCGCACGGAAGTGATCCGCGCGAGCGAGTACGACTCCGCCTCGGGCCCCGTCGACGAGGGAACCCTGACGATCGCAGTCACGCAGAGCGGTGAAACCGCGGACACGCTGCAGGCGGTCCGTAAAGCGGCCGAGCGCGGTGCACGGACACTGGCGGTCACCAACGTCGTCGGTTCGACGATCGCCCGCGAGAGCGACGACGCGATGTACATTCGCGCCGGTCCCGAGGTCGGCGTCGCCGCGACGAAGACGTTCTCCTCGCAGGCGGTCTCGCTCGCGCTGGTCAGCCAGCGTCTCGCGGCCGACGTCCCCCACGCCGATCAGGTCGACGACGTCGAGGCCATGCTCGAGAGCCTCACCGATCTCCCCGAGCAGGTCGAGGAGATCCTCGAGACCACCGACGCCGAGCGGCTGGCGAAGCAGTACATCGACAGCGACGCCTTCTTCTTCATCGGCAACGGGCTCGGTCACCCGGTCGCGCTCGAGGGTGCGCTGAAGTTCAAGGAGATCACCTACGAGCACGCCGAGGGCTTCGCTTCCGGCCAGCTCAAACACGGCCCCCTTGCGCTCGTCACGGAACGGACGCCGGTCTTTGCGGTCTGTACCGGCGGCGACGACGGCAAGACGAAGACGAACGCGATCGAGGCACAGACTCGAGGCGCGTCGATCGTCGCCGTCTCCCCGGACGACCACCCCGTCGTCGATGCCGCCGAGGCCCATCTCTCGGTTCCGGATACCCATCCCGTCTGGGCCGGGCTGCTCGCGAACGTTCAACTGCAGCTGGTCTCGTACTACGCTGCGGATCTGCTCGACCGACCGATCGACAAGCCGCGTAACCTGGCAAAGAGCGTCACGGTCGAGTAAGACGCGTTCCGGTCGATCGATCCTCCCGACGTCCCTCGATACGAGCTTTTTCTCGTTTCCATCGCGTTCGTCCGACTTCGACAGCGGGCGCTGGTTCCGGTCTGGCGGTTACTCGTCGGTTCGGCAGTGACGTCGACCGAACCGTCGTCTCGCATTCACGACGCGTCGTTCGATCGACTCGAGTCGATCGTCGCTTCGAAGCGGGTTCTCGAGGTGACCGTCCGGCGCGCAAGCACCGTTAGTTCGTCCCTCTCTCGTCGACTCGAGAACGCACGTGGTAGTCTCGTTGCCGTACTCGAACGTGCCGTTCAAGTCCCCTCTCGGGCGGTGTGGTCGCGACGAGCGGAGACGCGACCGGTCGCGACCGGTCCGCGTCGATTCCTGGAGCGATGGTAGACAGTAGCCGCTGGAGGGCAGTACGCATCCGATCGCACAACGGGGACGCGGTTCAGAGCGAGCGCGATTCGGAACGAACGAAGTGAGTGAGAATCGCGGAATGCGAATAGTGCAGGACCAACGGTCCCGCGAACCATGCTCGCGGGCGCTTGGTGCCCGCGAGCAGACGGAAGCAAAGGCGGCCCGTGAGCGAGAAGTGCGGATCGGACGATCGGTGTGGGAACAGTTTCAGTTATCACGACCGCTCGGCGGCGGCTCCGTTTTCACTGCTCGGCCGAAACGCGAGTACGACAGCTCTTTTGGCGAGAGCTATAGAGCAGCGGCCGTCTCGAGCGAGAAGCAACCGGAAGGTGCGTCGGTTTCGCTTTGGAGCCGCTGTTCGCCGCTTGGCTGTAAAAAGGAAGCGCGCTACGCTACAGCGTTACTCGAACCAGTTGCCGTCATCGTCGTCGTCGTCGTCGTCGTCGTCGTCGTCGTCGTCGTCGTCATCGTCGTCGTCGTCATCGGCGCCGTCGTCGTCACCGGCGTCATCGTCACCGGCATCGTCGTCACCAGCGTCGTCATCGGCGCCGTCGTCATCGGCATCGTCGTCACCAGCGTCGTCGTCGAATATGTCGTCACCGAACGCCGGGCTATCGTCCTCGGCGTCGTCATCCGCGTCGTCGTCAGCCGGGACGTCGTCAGCTGGAACGTCGTCGGCTCCAGTGTCGTCGTCACCGGCGTCGTCGGCAGCATCATCGGGCGAGGTGTCGTCCGTCTCGCCCTCATCACCGTCCCCGCCGTCGTTATCACTCTCGTCTCCGCCGTCACCGCTTTCGTCCTCGGCGTCGGCATCGTCACCGTCGCCTTCGTCGGCCGGCTCGTCCGGGTCCTCATCGATATCGTCGTCGTCCACTCCGGTGATCGCGTCGTCGATCCCCGATCCGCTCGCGGCGAGTGCGATCCCCGCGACGAGAAACCCGATCCCGGCGACGATCAGTAGGAGTTGGGCGCCGGTCGAGACCGACCGCGCGCTCTGTGGACTCGAGTGGCTCATACTACCGGTGTACGTTTCGCGGTGCGTTTTCTCTTCCGATACGGTTCTCGTGATCGACGAACGGACGTCTCACGACGCCTTCGATCGCGACCGGCGTCGCTTGATCGGCTAGCCTGGCCGATCGACGCCGCCCGCTTCGCGTCGTGGCACCTCGGGTACGCCTCGAGAGGAAACTCCTCTCGGCGCTCGATTCGATCTCGCGTGTGCCACGACGAGATACCTGATCCCATTGGTGTCTCCTTGCGGTGTATGACGCTTCATTATACAGCCGTTAAACGAACCGCTGCGTTTCCGCTCTCTCTTCGGCTCCGGAAATCCCGGGACGAGGGGTAGGAGCCCGAAAACGCGTGTTCGCGGCGTGGCGTCCCGAACGCGGAGCCCGCCTCGCAAACAACTAAGTAACTACGACAGCGTGGTGAAAGTAATGGCAGACGACCCCGAGGAGGGGATGTTGTCGTGGGACGAGTCCGTGTTCAGAGACGAGCACGTCTTCGAGATCGACTACGTTCCCGAGACGTTCAAACACCGCGACACGCAGACGCAGAATCTCACGTACGCGCTGCGACCGGCGGTTCGCGGCTCGCGCCCGCTGAACGTCATGGTTCGGGGGCCGCCCGGAACGGGAAAGACGACGGCGGTCCAGAAACTGTTCGACGAGGTTGGGACACAGACCAGCGACGTGCGGACGATTCGAGTCAACTGTCAGGTCAACTCCACGCGGTACTCGGTGTTCTCGCGGCTGTTCGAGGGCACCTTCGACTACGAACCACCGTCCTCGGGGATCTCGTTCAAGAAGCTGTTCGGCCAGATCGCCGAGAAACTCGTCGAAGACGACCGCGTCCTGGTCGTCGCGCTCGACGACGTCAACTACCTTTTCTACGAGAACGAGGCCTCGGATACGCTGTACTCCCTGCTCCGGGCCCACGAGGAGTACCCCGGTGCGAAGATCGGCGTCATCGTCGTCTCCTCCGATCCGACCCTCGAGGTCATCGACGAACTCGACTCGCGGGTTCAGAGCGTGTTCCGGCCCGAGGAGGTCTACTTCCCGGTGTACGACCAGCCCGAGATCGTCGACATCCTCGACGAGCGGATCCGGAAGGGCTTTCGCGACGGCGTCATCTCGCGGAGCACCGTCGAGCACGTTGCCGACCGAACGGCCGAGAGCGGCGACCTCCGGGTCGGAATCGACCTCCTGCGTCGTGCTGGGCTCAACGCCGAGATGCGGGGAAGCCGAACCGTCGAGATGGCGGACGTCGAGGAGGCCTACGAGAAGTCGAAGTACATCAACCTCTCCCGGAGCCTGTCCGGGCTGTCGGAGACCGAACGGGCGCTGCTCGAGGTCATCGCCACCAACGACGGCGGCCAGGCCGGCGAGGTGTACGAGACCTTCCACGAGGAGACGGGGCTGGGGTACACCCGGTACTCCGAGATCGTCAACAAGCTCGACCAGCTCGGGCTGATCGACGCCGACTACGCCGACATCGAGGGCCGGGGTCGATCGCGGTCGCTGTCGCTGTCCTACGACAAGGAGGCCGTCCTCGATCGGCTCGAGTGATCGGCGGCCCGCGGACGGGTCGTGGCGTCACCTGCCGGCCCGCCGTTTAACTCCGCCGTCGGGGTTCCGTGCGTATGGGTTCGCTTCTGATCTACGGCTCGTACGGATACGTCGGTAGTCTGGTCGCCGAGGACGCGATCGACCGCGGACTGGATCCGATCCTCGCCGGCCGCGACCGGGATCGGCTGCGCGAACAGGTTGCGGACCTCGAGCAGCCGGGTCGACGGTTCTCGCTCGAGAATCCGTCCGTCGTCGCCGAGGCCCTCGAGGACGTCGACTGCGGCGTAGCCGGCAGTAGCGGCGGGTGCGGAATCTCGCCGGGACGCTGCTCGAGAATGTGAACGACCGTTCCGAAACGAACACCGACGATGCGGCCGACCCAATCCGAGCCGTCCTCGAGTCCGTCGACGAATGCGTGCGCGCCACGCCGTCGGCCAGCTCGAGCAGTACGGACTCGAGAAGCCGTTCGGCGGGATCGACCCCGACTGGGCGTTAGGGATCGAACGTCGCGAGAACGCAGTTCAGGCCTGGTCGATACCTTCGCGGTACTCCTCGGCGGTCTCGAGGGCGCTGTCGATGTGCTGACCCGTATCCCCGGTGGCGCGCTCGCTGAGCTGTCGCAGTCCGTTCAGGTGTTCGTCCATGAGCGCGTGGTCCGGTTCGTGGTCGCCGATCGTGTAGTCCTCGAACGCGTCAACGTGCTCGCGGATGTCCTCGCGGAGGCCGTCGTCGTCGGCCGTCTTGGCTGCTTTCTCGAGATCGTCGCGAACCTGCGTAAGTTCCTGAGCCATATCCGAAGGGACGACGGACCGACTGATAACGGTTGGCCAGACATCAGCCCCGCTATGAAGAGCGGGTCGCCGTCTCGCGGTTCGGAACGCTGATCGTTGACTGTGTACGAGAGGGTTTCTCTCCGTAGGGTGATCGTACCCAACTGTTGTTGTCGGTAAGCAGATGAGAGTCTCGAGTACTGACTGACGGCTTTTTGCCGTCTTGTCCCCCGGTCACAGTTGCATATGTCCGTATCACGACGCACGACGCTAAAAGCGATAGCTGTAGCGGGTGGAGTGGGTGTTACCAGCGGGGCTGTCTTCGCGAAAGGCGAACACGAGGACGACGAGCGACCGGCCGACGACGCAGCCGATGACCCGGCCGCCGTCTCCGCCGCGGTTCGCGTCGCTCACTTCTCGCCCGACGCGCCGAACGTCGACGTCCTCGTCGACGACGAGCAGGTGCTCGCTGACGTCCCGTTCGGCGCCGTCTCGCCGTACCTGGAACTCGAGCCCGGAACCTACACCGTCGCGATCACGGCGGCGGGCGACCCCGAAGCCGTCGTCTTCGAGGACGAGGTCGAGGTCGGAGACGGGTTCGCCACGATCGCCGCGATCGGCGAACTCGAGGCCGAGACGTTCCGCCCCGAGATCCTGGTCGACGCCGAGCCCCTCCCGGAAGATGCCGAAGCCGATGCGGCGTTCGTCCGCGTGGCACACTTCTCGCCCGACGCGCCCGCGGTCGACATCTACGCCGACGAGGAGCCGCTGGTCGAGAACGTCTCCTTCGAGGACGTCTCGGAGTACCTCGCCGTCCCCGCCGGCGCGTACACGCTTTCCGTCCGTCCGGCGGGCGAGGACGAGGCGGTGGCGTCGTTCGACGTCGACCTCGAGGCGGAGTCGATCACGACGGGGTACGCGATCGGCTACCTCGAGCCGCCCGAGGAGTTCGCCGACCGTGAGTTCACCGTCGAACTCGTCGTTGACGGGCCGATGGCGGACGCGGAGGCGGAAGCGCCGGAAGACGACCTCGAGGACGACGCGCCACACGACGAGGACGAGGCCCCGAAGGACGGAGACGAGGAGAAGGACGTCGACGAAAAAGACGTCGACGAAAAAGATGTCGACGACAAGGACGAGGACGCTGACGGAAAGGAGAACGGCAAGGACGTCGACGAAAAAGGGAAAGACGAGGTCGGCGACGACGCGGCCAAGGAGACGGAGCCGGCCGACGGCAAGAACGGCGTCGACGAGAAGGAAGCCGCAAACGGAAAAGACGTGGCCGACGGCAAGGATGCAGCTAACGGGAAGGGCAAGGCTCCGGCCGACGGCAAGGACGCAGCCAACGGGAAGGGCAAGGCTCCAGCCGACGGCAAGGATGCGGCCAACGGGAAGAAGGCGGCGCCGGACCACCAGTGCTAGCTGATCAGTAGAAGACGGGGCCGATCGTCGGCTCCGCGTCGAGCGCTCCGACCCTCTCCCTTCTCTTCGACTCGGTCCTCTCAGCCGTAGGCGACGACGTGGCTGTGTCCGGTTCCGACGAACAGCTCGCCGTCGACTGGCGCCAGCATCGCCGCACCGGCGACCTGGACGCTGTCTCCCTGAAGGTCGCGCTCCCATCGGCGCTCGCCGCTCGTCGGATCGATCGCGACGAGAGCGTCGTCGTCGGTGTCACCCCCGACGAGAAGCGTCTCTCCCGCGGCAGCCAGGGCCAGTCGCTCCCATTCGGTCTCGAGCTCCCAGTCGACCGTCCCCTCGCGATCGACCGCGAGCAGCGTATTCGTCCCGTCGGACGCGTCGTCTCGGTCGCCGCGACCGACGTGAAAGAGCGCCCGGTCGTCGACGATCACCGGCGAGGTGACGCGGGCGTTCGAGAACTCGCGTTCCCACTCGAGTTCGCCGTCCTCGAGCCGATGAGCCTGCAGCCGCTGGCCCTCGTTATCGAACGGATGTGGGTGGGCGCCCGTGAGGACGCGCTCATCCCAGACGACGGGGACCGTTCCGTGGCCGCGTCCCGACGCTTCCCAGCGCGGCTCCGGCTCGCCGTCGTCGAATCGAACCGACTCCGTCGCGGACTCGTACGCGGTGAGTCCCGAATTCCCTCGCAGCAGCCGCCCGTCCTCGATCGCGCTCGCTCCGTAGCCGGAGATGCGCCAGCGCTCGTCTCCGGAGTCGGCGTCGTAGGCGGTAACGCCGGCGTCGTCCCCTCGATAGAGCGCCCCGCCGTCGAAGAGGAACCACGTTCCGTAGAGCGTCGACCAGCTCCGCTCGCCGGTTTCGAGATCGTAGGCGGTGACGTCCCTACCCTCCGCCGTCGTGTACACTGTTTCGTCGCCGAGCGCGAGCGCGGCCACGTCGGCGTCCTCGTCCTCCCACCGAACGCTCCCGTCGTCACGTTCGAGCGCGACGAGACTCCGACTCGTCTCCTCCCCACTGCCCGCGACGACGAGGTCCTCGCCGACGGCGAGTCCACCGACGTCGCGACCCGGCGAATCGATCTCCACCCGCCAGCGTTCCTCGAGATCGTCGGGAACGGTTGCGTCAGCGTTGTGGCCCGTATTCTGCGGGTCGTACCGCGAGAGCCGCCAGGTGTCCGAATCGGTCTCGAGCGTGCCGAACGAGTGTCCGCTCGAGAGACAGCCCGCGACGGCGGCCAGTCCGGTCGCCGCCCCCGTCGCGAGGACGGCGCGTCTGGATGGCATATCACCGAATCTACACGTTCGCGGTATAGCCTTTCGGGTCGCTATCGGTCGCTCGAGGCTCGCGGGCGCCCGCGCGCTGCATGCGAGCGCGTCAAGTGTCTCGAGTCCCTGATCCAGATGATGAGTGACTCTCGAGGTCCCCTCCAGCCGGACCGTCCCGAGGCCGCCCAGCCGTTCGAGGTCGACGCCCCGTTCGACCCCGCGGGCGACCAGCCCGAGGCGATCGAGGAACTCGCCGACGGTTTCCGGTCGGGCGCGGAGAAACAGACGCTGCTCGGCGTGACGGGGTCCGGAAAGACGAACACCGTCTCGTGGACGATCGAGGAGATCCAGAAGCCGACCCTCGTGATCGCCCACAACAAGACGCTGGCCGCACAGCTCTACGAGGAGTTTCGGAACCTCTTCCCGAACAACGCCGTCGAGTACTTCGTCTCCTACTACGACTACTACCAGCCCGAGGCCTACGTCGAGCAGACCGACACGTACATCGACAAGGACGCCTCGATCAACGACGAGATCGACCGGCTTCGGCACTCGGCGACCCGGTCGCTGTTGACTCGCGAGGACGTCATCGTCGTCGCTTCCGTTTCTGCGATCTACGGCCTCGGTGACCCGCGAAACTACATCGACATGTCGATGCGACTCGAGGTCGGCGAGGAGACCGGCCGGGACGAACTGCTCGCGCGGCTCGTGGACCTGAACTACGAGCGCAACGACGTCGACTTCACGCAGGGCACCTTCCGGGTGCGAGGCGACACGATCGAGATCTACCCGATGTACGGCCGCTACGCCGTCCGCGTCGAACTCTGGGGCGACGAGATCGACCGTATGGTCAAAGTGGACCCGCTCGAGGGGAAAACGCAGGGCGAACAGCAGGCCGTGCTGGTCCACCCCGCGGAGCACTACTCGATTCCGGAGACGAAACTCGAGCGCGCGATGGACGAGATCCGCGACGACCTCGACAGCCGGATCTCGTACTTCGAACGCCAGGGCGACATGCTCGCCGCCCAGCGCATCGAGGAGCGAACCACGTTCGACCTCGAGATGATGCAGGAGACGGGCTACTGTTCGGGCATCGAGAACTACTCGGTCTACCTCTCCGATCGCGAGTCCGGCGAGGCCCCCTACACCCTGCTGGACTACTTCCCCGAGGACTTCCTGACGGTGGTCGACGAATCCCACGTGACCCTCCCTCAGGTCCGGGGCCAGTACGCTGGCGACAAGTCCCGGAAGGACTCGCTCGTCGAGAACGGGTTCCGGCTCCCCACCGCGTACGACAACCGTCCCCTCACGTTCGAGGAGTTCGAGGCAAAGACCGACCAGACCCTCTACGTGAGCGCGACGCCGGGCGACTACGAGCGCGAGCAGTCGGATCGGATCGTCGAACAGATCGTTCGGCCGACCCACCTCGTCGATCCCGAGATCGAAGTCTCACCCGCCAGTGGCCAGATCGACGACCTGATGGACCGCATCGACGAGCGCATCGAACGCGATGAGCGAACGCTGGTGACGACACTCACGAAGCGAATGGCCGAGGACCTGACCGAGTACTTAGAGGAATCGGGCGTCGACGTCGCCTACATGCACGACGAGACCGACACCCTGGAGCGCCACGAGATCATCCGTTCCCTTCGCTTGGGCGAGATCGACGTCCTCGTCGGCATCAACCTCCTTCGGGAGGGCCTGGACATCCCCGAGGTCTCGCTCGTCGGCATCCTAGACGCCGACCAGGAGGGCTTCCTGCGCTCGGAGACGACGCTCGTCCAGACGATGGGCCGGGCCGCGCGAAACGTCAACGGCGAGGTCGTCCTCTACGCCGACGATCCCTCGTCGGCGATGGAGTCGGCCATCGAGGAGACCCGCCGGCGCCGCGAGATCCAGCAGGAGTACAACGAGGAACACGGCCTCGAGCCGACGACGATCGAGAAGGAGGTCGGCGAGACCAACCTGCCGGGGAGCAAGACCGAGACGACCGAGATTTCGGGCCGCGAACTCGAGGACGACGAGGAGGCCGCCCGCTACATCGCGGAACTCGAGGATCGAATGGAGGAGGCGGCAGGAAACCTCGAGTTCGAACTGGCGGCCGACATCCGGGATCGAATCCGAGAGGTGCGCGAGGAGTTCGCCCTCGAGACGGAGGACGACGAGGGGATCGCGCCGCCGGCCGAGGAGTTCTGAGACGGTCTGCCGTACCGGTTTCGTCCGCTCTTTCGGCCGCTGGTCACTCGTGTTCGGCGTGATCAGCGCGGTCCGTTCGATTCGGGCGGTCGGTGTGCTCGCCGTGGGCTCCGTGATCACCCCGGAGGTGTTCGATCGCGTGGAGTTCGACGACCGGGACGACCTTCGCGACGCCCAGGAAGAAGAGCACGACCATCCCGATCGTCCCCGTGATCGAGGCGAACTCGATCAGGCTCGGGAAGTACGTTCCCGGCGTCGCCCCGTAGATCTCGAAGCTGGGGTGGAAAAAGCCCTCGACGACGAACAGTATCTTCTCGATCAGCGTCGCGAACAGCACGAGCAGGGCCGCGGCGATGGCTCGTCCCTTGGAGAACAGCGCGGGCCGGATCGTCTGCGCGAAGATGTACGCGAGGACGCCGAAGACCAGCCCCATCGACAGGAGGTAGATGGGGTGGCCCAGCCTCGCGGTCGCCGCGGCGTCCAGTTCGATCGGCGGCTTGAACTGTCCGGTGACGTTCTGCTGGAGCTGGAGCCAGAGAAAGAGCAGACAGAAGAAGCCGAGCCACAGCAACAGGCCGCGGAAGACGTCGTCGGTGATGATATGATCCCAGTCGTAGGCCCGGCGGAAGGCAAAGGAGAGCAGAATGACGCCGCTGATCGCCGAGGTCAGCGCGATGGTGAGGAACTGCGGGCCCTGCACGCCGCCGAACCAGACCGGGTACGTCGGCAACACCGCGAACAGCCACGGGATCACGCCGCCGTGGAGCAGGAGCGGGGCCATGATGATGATCGCGAGCGCGAGCCACCAGACCATCCGCTGGACGATCTCGTCCTCTCGCTCGCTGTAGCCGATCGTCAGTCCCCTGTAGATCGGTTCGAAGTGGTCCGGCAGCTGGTCGCGCAGCCGGGAGACGTCGTACCGCAGCGTGAGTCCGAGATACGTCGCCGTCAGCACGAAGTAGGCCGTGATGACGGTCACGTCCCACACCAGCGGCGACGCGTGCACGGTGATGTGGTAGTGACCGAGCACGCTCGTCACCATCCGGTCGGGGCGACCCATGTGGACGAGAATGTAGAAGCCCGCGGCCGAGAGACCGGCGAGCGTCAGCATCTCGGCCAGCCGGGCGACCGGCATGTACCGATCCATCCCGAGCAACCGGACGGCCGCCGAGAGGATGATCCCCCCGTGGGCGATTCCGACCCACCAGATGAACGCGCCGATGTAGACGCCCCAGGTGACGCCGCCGCCGGTGCCCCAGTCCGAGAGTCCGGTGACGATCAGCCCCTCGGCGAGCTGGTAGCCCCAGCCGACCAGGAAGATCAGTAGCGCCAGACCGGCGACGCCGAACAGGAGGAAGTACGTCGTCGTCGTGTTCTTGATCGGGCGAAGGATGTCCGCTTCGGTGGGCGCTTTCGTGCTCATTGTGCGAGTTCTTCACACCCTCATGCCGACCGGCTACTTCCATCCGTCCGGTGAGCATGCAAGCACCCTTTTAAGCGACCGCGGCGCCGCTACAGCTCGAGCGTGTAGACTACCTCCCGTCGGGACTCGCCGCCGATCTCGACCTCGCCCTCTCCAGTCTGCTCGAAGCCGACCTCCTCGTAGAACGTTCGGCCGCCCTCGTTCGAGGCGAGGTCGATCGCCCGCATCCGTTCCATGTTGAAGTCTTCCAGATCTTCGCGGAGTCGCTCGTGAAGCGCCGTCCCGACCCCCTCGCGCTGATGGTCGGGACGGACGTACATCCGCAGGACGTCGCCCTCCTCGCCCTGCACGACGCCGTGGGTGAATCCGGCGACCTCGTCGTCGGCCTCGGCGACGAGAACCGCCGTTCCCGGTTCAGAGAGCGCCCGCTCGAGCTCCTCGTCGCCGTACCAGTCGTCGATCGTCTCGTCGATGACGTCGCTCGAGAGCTCGTCGTAGGTGTCGTGCCAGGTCTCCCGGGCGAGTTCGCGAAGCGATTCGCGGTCGTCGGCCGTCGCCGGTCTGATCTCCATGCCGCGCGCTACGGTAGCGAGGACCAAAGGTGTACTCGCAACTCGAGTTGCACCGGTGCAACCCCGGTTACGCTTCGACGTCGAAACCGCGCTCGCGAAGGAGGTCGGGCACTCGATCGCGGTGGTCGCCCTGCAGTTCGATCCGTCCCTCGTCGACGGTGCCGCCGGTTCCAACCGACGATTTGAGGTCGGAGGCGATCGACTTGACCTCGGCTTTCGGCAGGTCGAATCCCTCGACGATGGTCACCGGCTTCCCGTACCGTCGTTTCTCCATCCGGATCGACAGCAGTTGTTCCGCGGCCTCGAGGTCGCCGTGGCTGTCGAGTTCGTCGAGCAGGTCGTCGATCGAGTCGTCGTTTGACACGGGTGTACGGAGGGCGGCCGGAAGCAAAACCCTGCGGACCCGCCCGATCTCCCGACTGTCAGGCGCGCTGGCGGGACCTGGCGAGAGGTCACAGCCGTTCGGCGATCGTCCGGGCCGTCTTCTCGCCGATCCCCGAGACGCTCCGGAGGTCCTCGGGGCTCGCCTCCCGGACGTTCTCGACGCTGCCGAACCGACCGAGCAGTCGCTTGCGCGTCTCGGGCCCGATGCCGGGCACGTCGTCGAGCACCGTCGAGACGTCGTCGCGGATCGTCTGGTGGTACTGGACCGCGAAGCGGTGGGCCTCGTCGCGGACCCGCTGGAGGAGGTGGAGGTGGGGCGCGTCGTCCGGCCACGACAGGGACCGGTCGGGCGTCACGACTCGTTCCTCCGCTTTCGCGAGCGCGACGGCGGGCACGTCCCAGCCGACGTCTTCGAGCGCCTCGCGGGCGGCCTCGAGCTGGCCCTCCCCGCCGTCGATCAACAGCAGGTCGGGGTCGGGTCGGTCGTCCCGGCCCTCGACGGCCCGACGGGCGCGCCACTCGAGTAACGCCTTCATGTTCGCGTAGTCGTCGTTCTCGTCGGTGAGTTTCTTGCGTCTGTACTCGCTCTTCTCGGCGCTCCCGTCGACGAAGGCGACGTCGCTTCCCACCGCGAACTTCCCCTGGGCGTGACTCACGTCGAACCCCTCGATCCGCTCGGCCGACTCGATCTCGAGGGCGTCGGCGAGCATGGCACACTCGTCGCGCCCGCCGACGTTCCTGCGGGCGTTTTTCAGCGCGAGGTCGACGAGCTTCGCCTCTCGGCCCGCGCCCGGAACCCGCACGGAGACGCCCTCGGCCTCGAGCCAGGCCGCGACCTCGTCGTCGCCGTGGCGCTCGGGCAACAGGAGGGCGTCGGGGAGGTCCCGTTCGGCGTAGTACTGGACAATAAAGGCGGCGAGGACGGCGGGGACCCCCTCGGATTCGGGTGCGGTCGCGTCCCCGGATTCGGCGCCGGGTGCCTCGAGCGTGTGTCGGTCACGATCGACGAGCTTCCCGTTCTCGGCCCGCAGGCGAGCGACGGTCGCGTCCCCGCCCTCGATGGCGACGCCGAGCACGTCGACGGCCCGCTCGTCGTCGGTCGACTGGACGGCCTCGCCGCCCTCGCCGTGGAACGCCTCGACGGTCTCGAGGCGATCCCGCAGGTTCGCCGCCCGCTCGAACTGTTGCTCCTGGGCAGCTTCCTCCATCTCGCGGCGCAGCGGATCCGCGAGGATTCCGGTTTCGCCCTCGAGGAACCGCTCGACGGCGGTGACGTCCTCGGCGTAGCTCTCGAGGTCGATCTCGCGGGTGCAGGGGGCGGTACAGAGCCCCATCTCGTAGTCGAGGCAGGGTCGATCCCGCCCGGAGTACTTGTGGTCCGAACAGCCCCGAACGCCGTACGTCTCCCGTAGGGCCTTCACCACGGTCTCGACCTGGCGTTTGTTGGTGTACGGACCGAAGACCGTCGCCGACTCGTCTGGATCGCGGGTAATCTCGATCCGGGGGGCCTCGTGGTCCGTGAGCTGGACCATCGGGTAGGACTTGTCGTCCTTCAGCCGGACGTTGTACCGCGGCTGGTGGCGCTTGATGAGGTTCGCCTCGAGCAACAGCGCCTGGGTCTCGGTGTCGGTGACGGCGATCTCGATCCCGTCGGCGCGGTCGACCATCCGACGGATGCGGGCGCTGCGCGGGTCAGCATAAGACCGCACCCGGCTGCGGAGGTCGACCGCCTTCCCGACGTACAGCGTCGTCCCGTCGGCCCGGAACTGGTAGACGCCCGGCTCCCGCGGCAACGACCGCGCGCGCTCGCGAACCCCCTCGGCGTTCATCGGCGGCCCTAGGGCGGCGGGGGGTTTCAGCCTGACTCCTCGCGGTCGACGGACGGTGGGCTCGTCGCTCGCTCCGACTCGCGGTCGGCTCGAGCCGTCCGCCGAAGCGGACGCGGTACATTCTCGGTGGTGGACCGTCCACGTCGGGGTATGACCGAGGAGATCCGCTGCTGGCTGGTCGAACGGGAGTACGACGACAAGGGACTGGTGACGCTGGCGTACGCGACGCCCGACGGCGAGTCGGTCTACCGCCGTGAGCTGGCGGCGTCGGCCGCCTCGGGGGTAACGGCCGCGAAGGAACTCTCGCCCGACCAGCTCGAGGCCGTCGCGGACGAGGACACCCGCGACCGGTACGCGACGGAGGTCGACCGAACGGCATCGAACTACGATCCCGACGAGCCGATCTAATTCGGCATTTTTGACGGGACCGATACAGAATATTACAGAGGTTCGAGGAGAAAGCCCACGACTTCAGTCCTGTCTCTTACCCACAAGTTCTATCGCTGTAGTTGGTGGAGCGAGACCGAAAGATGGGACAAAGTCAGCGGAGTTGGCGACCTGATCTTGACGATGACGGAGAGTTGTGTGACATGGATGTATCAGGTTGGATCCGAACAGAGTTTCGCTCAGCTGATCTCGGAGACAAGCGCCTCACCAATCGACTGGTGAAAGTTGGGGATGCACTCGGCAGTTCACCTGCCGAGTCCATCCCGGCTGCCTGCGAGGATTGGGCCTCCACAAAGGCTACATACCGATTTTGCGATAATG
>NZ_JBLRWX010000058.1:0-22978 GCF_047921035.1 Natronococcus sp. | reverse complement strand
GGCCCGTCCACACGACCGTCACCTCGGTCAGCCGGTACGACGGCCCTACCGGGACTTCTCCACCGAGAGTCGGGCTCGCCAGCCGTCTCCCTCGACCTCGTTCTCCCCGATTCGTTCGCCGTCGAGCCCCTCGAGGTAGCCGGCCGCCTGCTCGAGCGTGAGCCCGCGAAACCGTCGCACGAGTCGAAGCTCCCCGTCCTCGAGCGAGCGCTCGAGCGGCGGGATCGCCTCCAGCGTCACCTGCTGTTTTCGCATTCGCGGTGTGAGCGTGGCCCCTGCCACTGTGAGATCCCTCACCGTACTACTCGGTCGCTCGCGAGCATAACCGCTCGTTTCGGTCGAACGGAGTGTCTGCGATGCGTTGTGGTGTTTCGAGGTGAGGGTCCGCGACCGCCATCTGCGAGCGGCACTCCTTCTGCCGTGGTCTGCCCGGTCCCGACTGGAATCCCGCGGCTTCGGCCGCGGGGGGTCGGACTACGACGTTTTCGGCCGCGGGTTCTCGAGAGGGTAGTCGACGTCGTCGGGGTACGCGCTCTCGTCGGTCGGCTGGAGCTCGAGAGCGATACAGAACCGGTCGAGCCCGACCTCTAAACTGGCGAACAGCAGGAGTTCGACGACCTCCTGCTCGGTGAACGCCTCGCCCAGTTCCGCGAAGAAGTCGTCGGAGAGCCTGTGTGGATCGGTCGAAAGCGCCTCAGCGAGCGAGACGGCGAGGTACTCCCGTCGAGAGAGCTCGTTCTCGTCGACGTCGCCGAAGACGGCGTCCTCCTTCGGCGCGACCTCCTCGCGCACGTCCAGGGTCCGAACCGTCGCGCAGTAGGCACACTGGTGGGTTTCGGCGACCTTGATCCGCATCAGCTCCAGCAGCGCCGTGTCGACGTTCGCTCCCCGCCCGAACGACTCGAACGCCGCCACGATGTGCTCGAACAGCTCCGGGCAGTGGGCCATCGCGCCGAAGAACGCGCTGTCGCCGTACCAGCCGGTTTCGGCCTCCTCGAGCAGCTCTCGGGTTTGCCGATCGTTCACGTCCTCTGGTTCTCGCGGTTCCGGTCGTGGTGGCATGGCCGACAGTTCCTCTCATGGCATGTTATATCTTGGCGTAGAGTCGCTCACCGGTACTCGGTCGAGCCGGCCGCGAACGGCGACTTGCATCAAAAGCTAAGGCGGTAGCGCCGGTTTCGTCTACCGATGACGCCCTCGACGTCCGACAGTTCGACCGACGACGCGCTCGCGCCGGCGGAGATCACCGACCGTCTCGACGGGCTGGAGGTCGGCGACACCGTGACGGTGAACGACCGCGAGCTGATCTACGAGGTGGTCGAGACGGACGCCTACTCCGTCGTCGTGGCGGGTCCGAACGGCCACCGGGTGACGATCTCCCAGAACCTCCAATCGGGCGGCTGGACGATCAATGAGCCCGTCTTCGACGTCGAGTCGCTCGAGGAGTAGTCAGAGGCGCAGAAGTCCGTCTCACTCCCGCTCGAGGAAGAGCCGGAACTCCAGTTCGTTCTTGTCGTCGCCGACGACGTCCGTGTACTCCTTCTGGAACGGCCTCGAGAGGCTCGTCCCGTCGGTTACAGCGGGCTCGCAGAGCCGATCAGCGAGCCGCTGGACGGCGTTGGCGCGCTCGCCCGGCGACCGGAGGACGATCCCGTCGTACTCCTCGAGCGGAACCCTCTCGAGCCGTCCGAGGACCCTCTCGAGTTCCGCCGGCTCGCCGACGGCGACGCTCGCGAACCGCTTCGAGCCGTGAGTCAGCGCCCGCACGCCGTCGCTCCCTCCCGTTCCCTCGGTCGCGCGTTCCACGGCGGCCGGTCGAATCCGTTCGGCCCGCTCGATCGCGTTCGCCCGCCACGCGCTCTCGGGCGCGTCGGGTTCGACTTGCACCGCGTAGGCCTCGCCGTCGAACTCGAGCAGCCCGTAGGCGACGGCCAACTCGAGCAGTCGCTGGGACGGCGCGCCGGCCAGCTCCCGCCTCGCCCGGGTTTCCGTGAACGGCTCAGTCCCGTACCGCTCGGCGGCCGCGGCGTAGAGTTCGAGGGAGTCCTCGAGTCGGGGGAGTTCGGTTCCCGTCATCTCAGTGCCCCATCGAGTGGCCGACGGCCCAGGGGTATCCCTCGGTGCTCCGAACTAGCCCGTCGGGGCCGTGATCGTGGTCGTGATCGTGACCCGACGCCTCGCCTCGCGGGCTCATCGGGACGTTGTCGTCGATGCGGACGATCATGCTCGCGGCCTCCCCCGCGCTGGCGATCGCCTGGCGCTTGACGTACAGCGGCTCGAGCACGCCGGCCTCGGCGGCGTCGACGACCGAACCAGTCTCGAGATCCAGTCCGGCGGTGTGGTCGCCGTCGTGGTGGGCGTTCCGTAGCGCCAGCAGGGCGTCTGTCGGACCGACTCCGCTGGTTTCGGCCAGCGTCCGCGGGATCGCCTCGAGGGCGTCGGCGAACGCCTCGACGGCGAACTGCTCGGTTCCCGACCGGCCGGCCGCCATCGATCGGAGCTCGCGGGCGAGCGCCGCCTCGGTCGCACCCCCACCGGGGACGATCGCCTCGTCCTCGATCGCGAGCTTCAGCGCGTAGAAGCAGGTGTCGAGCATCCGCTTGGTCTCGTCGGCGACGTGCTGGGTTCCGCCCCTGAACACGACCGACACCTGCTCGAGTTCCTCGAGCCCCGAGACGACCGTCACGTCGGTCGGGCCGACCGACCGCCGTTCGACGGTCGCGGCGGTTCCGGTCGTCGCCCGCGTCAGGCTCTCCACGGGAACGGGTTTGCCGCCGGTCGCACGGGCCAGTCTGTGGAGTTCGTCCCGCTGCGTCCGTTCGATTGGGAGGATCCCCCGCTCGGCGAGCAGGTAGCGGACGGGGTCGTCGATCGACTGCTGGCAGAAGACCACGTCGGTACCGACCCCGGCGATCGTGTCCGCGTAGTCCTCGTACACGTCCCGTTCGTACTCCCTAAGCGCCTCGTACTCCTCGACCGTCTCGAGGTCGACGCTCCCGACGCCCCGGGCCGTGTCGATCGACAGCTCCTCGTCGACGAGCGCGACCGTGGCGTCCCGGTAGCGGTTCGGAAGTGTCGCGTCGGGCGAGACGACGTCCGTCGAGGACTCCCGCATATCGATGACGACTCCCTCGATCACCGCCGAGTCGTAGAACGAACCCCCAGGGATCGTCTTCCTGGTGAGGCGCTCGAACGCGACGCGGTCGTCGCGCTCGATCGCCCGCACGGCCTCGACGGCCTGGTCGGCGAGAAAGTCGGTTCCCGACTCGTCCCACTTGCCGGTCACGACCGTTCGCGCGATATCGCGCAGTCGCTCGTCGTCCGCGAGGTCGACCGGGACGGTCAGCTCCGCGAGGCGCTCGACCGCGTGCGAGACGGCGAGGTGGTACCCCTCCGTGATCTTCGCCGGCGGAACCCCCTTCTCGAGCAGCGACTCGGCCTCGCCGAGCAGTTCGCCGGCGAGCACGACCGCGGTCGTCGTCCCGTCGCCGACGGCGGCGTCCTGTCCCTCGGCGACCTCGAGGACGAGGTTGGCGACCGGGTGAGAGAGCTTCATCCGCGCGAGGATGCTCGCGCCGTCGTTCGTGATCGCCACCTTCCCGTCGTCGGTCACGAGCATCTTGTCGAGCCCGTTCGGCCCGAGCGTGGTCCGGACCGTCTCCGCGAGACGTTTCCCGGCCTCGAAGTTCCTCGCTCGACTCGGAACGTCGTCGGTGTCGCCGGCCTCGAGCCGATCGTGTACTGCGTTACTCCCCGACATATCGTATTCGCTCGTGGATACCGAACGGATCGTGATAAAGGGACCCGCACCCGTTCCGGATCGCCGCAATCGCGGCGGCGAAGCCCGGCACCGTCGGTGGTTCCGGAACTATCAGCGACGCTGAATCAGCTATAACTGCGACCGAGCTAATAGTGAACGTGAGCCATGCCGGAAACCGTCTTCGAGGTCGATACCGAATCGCCGCCCGACGAACAGCCCGATCCGATCGTCAACCGCTGGCATCCCGACGTACCGCCGGTGTCGTCGATTGAACCTGGCGAGAAGGTACGGATCGAGTGTCTCGACTGGACGGGGGGACAGGTCGAGAACGACGACAGCGCAAACGACATCCGCGACATGGAGCTGGATCCGAACCACCACCTGAGCGGGCCCTTCGAGGTGAAGGGGGCCGAGCCGGGCGACATGCTCGTCGTCGACATCCTCGATCTGGGGGCCTTCCCCGACCACGAGTGGGGGTTCAACGCGATCTTCGACCAGGAGAACGGCGGCGGCTTCCTGACCGACCACTTCCCGGAGGCCCGCAAGAGCATCTGGGAACTCGACGGCGTCATGGCCAGCACGCGCCACATCGAGGACGTCCGGTTCCCCGGCTGTGCCCACCCCGGAATCCTCGGGACGGCGCCCTCCCACGAACTGCTCGAGGAGTGGAACGAGCGCGAGCGCGCGCTCATCGAGCGGGGCCCCGACGACGCGACCGCGGTCAACCACGAGACTGGCGAGGAGGAACCGCCGCTTGCACTTCCGCCCGAACCCAACGACGTTCTGTTGGGCGACATGGACGACGACCAGGTCGACGACGCGGCGGAGGAGGCCGCGCGAACGATCCCGCCCCGCGAGAACGCGGGCAACTGCGACATCAAGAACCTCGGTCGCGGCTCGCGAGTCTACCTCCCCGTCTTCGTCGAGGGAGCGAACTTCATCACCGGCGACCTGCACTTCTCGCAGGGCGACGGCGAGATCACGTTCTGCGGGGCGATCGAGTTCCCCGGCTGGATCGACCTGCGGGTCGACGTCATCAAGGACGGGATGGAGAAGATGGGGACCGACTACGCCATGTTCAAACCCGGCTACATGGATCCGGACTTCTCGAACTACGTCGTCTTCGAGGGCTACTCCGTCGACGAGGACGGCACCCAGCACTACAAGAACGCCAATATCGGGATGCGACGGGCCTGTCTCGACGCCATCGACTACATGACGAACTTCGGCTACACCGCCGAGCAGGCCTACATGCTGCTGAGTACCGCTCCCGTCGAGAGCCGGATCGCGGGTATCGTCGACCTGCCCAACACCTGCGTCACGGTGTCGGTCCCACAGGAAATCTTCGAGTTCGACGTCGACCCCGATCGGCTGGCCGACGGCGGCCCCGACGAGAGCCGCGGCGACGTCGCGAAGACGTCGTAGCCGCACCGTCTTCGGGGCTCGAGCGATTCCGACGGAGAACTGGCGAGGTGTCACCCGTTAGTCGCGCGCTCGAGTCTCGGACCTCGTCCGGCGGCGACGATTGAAGTACCCCTCATTTAAACGAAGGACACGTGCAGCCAAAGATCCGTGACCGCTCCGACGGACGTACCGAACGGCCGGCGGCGATCGACGCACCTTCCGTGACACCGGACCCAGTGTGAGTCGATCACGCCGGCTCCGACGACTTCAGTCGTCGTGTTACCAGAGTTGCGGGTCGGGTTCTCTGCCCTACTCGCTTTCCGGTGTGCGGAGAACTGTTCTGTCGTCTCGAGACGTCATCGAACCGTTCGCCTACGCGAACAGCTGCCGCGCGTCGTCGAGCGCGGCGACCAGCTTGTCGACCTCCTCGCGGGTGTTGTAGACGTAAAACGAGGCTCGAGTCGACGCCGGGACGCCCAGCTTGTCGTGGAGCGGCTGGGTACAGTGGTCGCCGGCCCGAACCGCGATCGTGTGGTCGTTCATGATCGAGGTCAGGTCGTGGGCGTGGACGCCCTCGAGGTTGAAACTGACGAGCCCGCCCCGGTCGGCGCCGGGTTCGGGGCCGTAGATCTCGACGTCGCCCTCGTCCTCGAGCTGGTCGTAGGCGTAGCGCGCGAGCTCCTGTTCGTGATCCCGAATGCGGTCCATGCCGATCTCCTCGAGCCAGTCGACGGCGGCGTGGAGGCCGACGGCCTCGGCGATCGGGGGCGTTCCGGGCTCGAACTTCCAGGGGAGGTCGCCCCACGTGGATTCCTCGAAGGTGACCTTCCGGATCATCCCGCCGCCGTAGAGGTAGGGCTCCATCGCCTCCAGTAGTTCTTTCTTGCCGTAGAGGACGCCGATCCCGGTGGGGCCGGCCATCTTGTGGCCCGAGAAGGCGTAGAAGTCGGCGTCGATCTCCGTGACGTCGACGGGCTGGTTCGGGACCGCCTGGGCACCGTCGATAAAGGAGAGGGCGTCGTGTTCGTGAGCGAGGGCGGTCAGTTCGGCGACGGGGTTGATCGTCCCGAGCGTGTTCGAGACGTGGACCGCCGAGACGATGGCGGTGTCGTCGGTGAGCAGCTCGCGGGCGTGGTCCATGTCGAGGCGGCCGTTCTCGTCGACCCGGATGTACTCGACGCTGGCGCCGGTTCGCTTGGCGATCTGTTGCCAGGTCACCAGCGAGGCGTGGTGTTCCATCTCGGTGAGGACGACCTCGTCGCCGGGCTCGAGTTCGTTCAGTCCCCACGAGTAGGCGAGCAGGTTCTCGCTCTCGGTCGTGTTCTTCGTGAAGATGACCTCCTCGCGCCCGTCGGCGCCGATGAACTCCGCGACGCGGTCGTGGGCGCTCTCGTAGGCCTCGGAGGCCTCCTGGCTCAGGTGGTGGATCCCCCGGTGGACGTTCGCGTTGGACTCGCGGTAGTAGTCGCTCATCGCGTCGACGACCGGATCCGGGGTCTGGGTCGTCGCCGCGTTGTCGAGGTAGACGACCTGCTGGCCGTCGAACTCCCGCTGGAGGATGGGGAACTCGTCGCGGATGGCCTCGACGTCGATTGCGAGGTTCTGGTGACTCATTGAATGAGAGGTGGGCTCCCAGACAAAACACTCCTTCGGTCCGAGCGAACGGCGCGGCCGCTCGTCGGGGAGTTTCTGGAAAGGGGAAGGGTGGGTGGGTGGTGTGTCACGACAGGGGGTGTCGAACAACTCTGGTGTGGTGGGTGGTGGTGGGGCCCTGTCGTACTACACCGTAGCCCCGCTGTGTAAATACCGTTGACTCCAACATAGTTTGGTATCGCTCGGATCCGGACTTACATCAATCGACGCTCGTCCGATATCTCGACGCCGGCGAGCGTCCCTACATCCACAACAGCTGGGCGTGTTTGGTGTCGCCGACCTCGAGGACGTTCGCCTCGTTGACGAACCCCTCCTCGATCGCGAGGTCGACGGCCCGGGCGCCGACGATGTTGGCGACGCTCGCCCGCGCGAGGCTGTCGACGACCGCCGCCTCGTCGACGGGTTCGCCGCCGTAGAACTTCTCGGTGACCTCGAGGGTGACGCCGTCGCCCTCGAAGCGCTCGCCGAGGACGTCCGCGTCACAGACGGCGACGAGCAGTCCCTCCGGCGTCTCGCGTTCGTTGACGATCATACCTCACTCGAGTTGCCACTCGTCGTCGGATTCGGGCTCGGACGCTCGCCCGGGATCCGTGATCTCGACGTCCTCGCGGTTCGGGGGACGGCCGCCGCCCGCCTGCTGGCCGGCCATCTCCTCGCGTTCCTCCATCACGCGCTGTTCGGCCCGCTCGCGCATCGCGTTCGCCTCCTCGGCGATCTCCTCGGCCTCGTCGTACTCGCCGAGTTCCTCGAGAATTTCGGCCTTTTCCTCCAGCACCTGGGAGTTGCGCATCCCCAGTCGGATCGCGTTGTCGACGCAGTGAAGCGCCTCCTCGGCCAGCCCTCGCTCCGAGAGGAAGAAGGCGCGGTTGAACCAGCCCTCGGCGAAGCGCTCGTCGATCTCGACGGCCCGTTCGGCGTGTTCTAAGGCCTGGGCGGTCTCGCCGAACTCCCAGAGGGCGTAGGCGAGGTTCGTCTCGGCGGTGGCGGCGTGCTCGCTCTCCGAGTCGATCTGTAGCGCCTCGCGGTAGGCGCCGATCGCCTCGTCGTACTCCTCGAGTTCGGCGTGGGCGACGCCCTTGTTCGTCCAGGCCTCCTGCTCGAGCAGGTCGTCCCCGGCGAAGCTCGCGGTTCGCTCGAACGCCTCGGTAGCCTGCTCGAAGCGGTTGATCTGCATGTAGTTCAGCCCGACGTCGAGCAGTTCGCTCGCGTCGACCTCCTCGCTGTCGATGTTGTGGCGGTCCAGGGTGTCGGTGACGACCCGGGAGTCGACGGGGTCGACCTTCGAGGGGTCGACGCCCAGCTCCGGCGGATCCAGATCGAACTCGTCGTAGTCGTCTCCGAACCCTTCCCCTTCGGAGAAGGGATGGTCGGAGTCGCCCTCTCGGTCGGTCATTAGTGGAAAGTGGTCGCGACGACTGTTAAGGGCTGCGACCTGGCGATATCTGTCGTCCGGACCGATACCGCCGACGGGATCGGAAACACCACGAAAGCCCCTGCCTGCTCGACTCCCAGGGTTCGTCGAGCACGCAGCCCCTTTCGTGGTGTTCTCAACAGGTACCGTCTTCGTATCGGCTGGCTCTGTAGCACTTTCAGATCGCGTTATCGCAACTTCCCCGAGAGCACCTTCGCCGCGACGAGGATCGGGTCCCACGTCGTGTTGAACGGCGGGGCGTACGCCAGGTCGTAGTTCTCGAGGTCCCCGACCGCGGCGCCCTCGTGGAGCGCCGCGACGACGGCGTGGCTCCGGTGGACCGCGCCCTCGCCGTACTCGCTGACGAGACTCGCTCCGAGCACCCGCCCGGTGTCGCGGTCGGCGGTCAGCGTGACGGTGACGGTGCCGTCCTCGGGGTAGTAGCCCGCCCGCGAGTTCGCGTCGATCGTCTCGCTGACGGGGTCGAAGCCAGCGTCGCGGGCCTCCTCGTGGTCGAGGATACCCGCTCGGGCGGCCTCGACGTCGAAGGCCTTGATCGCCGCCGTCCCCGCGATGGCCCCGCCCGTCGTCGGCTGCCCCGCGACGGTCTGACCGACCGCACGGCCGTGACGGTTCGCGGTCAGCGCCAGCGGGACGTACGCCGGCTCGCCGGTGACGGTGTGGATCGCCTCCGCGCAGTCGCCAGCGGCGTATACGTCGTCGGCGCTCGTCTCCCGATACGGGTCGGTCGCAATCGCGCCCGTCTCGCCGAGTTCGATCCCCGCGTCCTCGGCCAGTTCCGTTCGCGGACGAACCCCCGTCCCGAGCAGCGCCATCTCCACCTCGATCCGTTCGCCGGCGGCGACGACCCCCTCGACCGCGTCCCCGCCCTCGAGCCTCTCGACTTCGCTGCCGAGGTGAACGCGGACGTCTTGCTCGCGGAGGTGGTCGGCGACGGCCTCGCTGGTCGCCTCGCCGAACGCCGGCAGCAGGCGCTCGCCGCGCTGGAAGAGGTTGACCTCGAACCCGTTCGCCGCCAGCGCCTCGGCCATCTCGATGCCGACGTACCCTCCGCCGACGACGGCGACCGGACCGGTGCAGTCCTCGAGGTACTGACAGGCCGGCCCCCGGTCGGGCTGCTGGAACGTCTCCTCTTCGCGGGCTCTGGCGACGTACTCCCGGAGCTCCTTCCCGTCGCTCATCGAGCCCAGCGTGTAGACGCCCTCGAGGTCGGTGCCGTCGACCGGGGGTTCGGTCGCCGCGGCGCCGGTCGCGAGCAGCAGGGAGTCGTACGACTGCTCGACGGTGCCGTCCTCGCTCTCGGCGGTCACCGTCCGGTCGTCGGGATCGATCGCGACGACCTCGTGGCCCGTCCGCAGGTCGATATCCCGATCCTCGCGGAACTCCTCGGGCGTGACGGAGACCAGATCCTCGAGCGACTGGATCTCCCCCTTGACGTAGTAGGGCAGCCCACAGGCGCCGTAGGAGACCCACTCGCCCTTCTCGAAGACGACGACCTCGAGGTCGGGGTCGTCTCGTTTGGCCTTGCTCGCGGCTGACATACCGGCGGCGTCGCCGCCGACGACGACGAAGGTGTCTGACATAGCCGCCCGTTCGGCCCGCAGCCGCTTAAGGAGGGGTCACTCCGCTGCCGCTCTCGACCTCGAGCACCGTCACCGTTGAGTACGATCCCGTCCAAGGGACGCGTATGCGACTGTTCGTCAGCGTCGATCTCCCGGCCGACCTCACGGAACCGGTCGACGACCTCCAGGCGGAGTTCGCGGAGGCGAGCGGGCTGAACGTCACCGATCCAGAGCAGGCCCACCTCACGCTGAAGTTCCTCGGGGAGGTCGACGAGGACCGCGTGCCGACGCTCTCGAGGGAGTTGCGGGCCGCCGTCGACGAAGCCGCAGTCTCTCCGTTCACCGTCCGGTTCGACGGACTCGGCGTCTTTCCCGACCTCGAGTACATCAGCGTCGTCTGGCTCGGCACCGAGGCGGGCGGAGCCGAACTCACCCGCCTCCACGAGGCCGTCGAGGAGCGAACGACAGCGATGGGGTTCGAGGAAGAATCGCACGACTTCACGCCCCACGTTACCCTCGCGCGGATGGAACACGCCGGCGGCAAGGAGCTGGTCCAGGAACTCGTCCGCGAGCGCGAGCCGACAGTCGGCGAGATGCGCGTCGACGAGATCCGCCTCACCGAGAGCACGCTGACCGAGGACGGCCCCGAGTACGCGACCGTCGAGCGGTTCCCGCTCGAGTAGACCGCGGAGAGCCGTACCCGCGAGGCCTCGCAAGATGGACAACATTTTAAGCCACGGCGGGCTACGTCCGGCTACTATGGGTAAGAAATCGAAGGGCAAGAAGAAGCGACTTGCCAAACTCGAAAACCAGAACAGCCGCGTGCCGGTCTGGGTCATGATGAAGACCGACATGGAAGTCACCCGAAACCCGAAGCGACGCAACTGGCGGCGCAACAACACTGACGAGTAACAATGAGTGCAAGCGATTTCGAGGAGCGGGTCGTCACCGTCCCGCTCCGTGACGTCAAGAAGGGCGCCAACCACGAGGCCGCCGACCTCGCGATGCGACTGGTCCGCGAGCACCTCGCGAAACACTTCGCGGTCGACGAGGACGCCATCCGACTGGACCCCTCGATCAACGAGACGATCTGGTCGCGCGGTCGATCGAACCCGCCACGGAAGCTCCGCGTTCGCGCGGCTCGCTTCGACGAGGAGGGTGAGGCCGTCGTCGAGGCCGAGGTCGCCGACTAAACTTGCAACGTCTCGCCTTCGCCGGGTCGGCCTACGTCGGCGTCTTCGCCCGCGCGACCGACTCGTGCGTGCTCGTCCGGCCGGACGTCGACGACGACACCGTCGCCGACCTGACAGACGAACTCGAGGTGCCCGCCGTCCAGACGACCGTCGGCGGCTCCTCGACGGTCGGCGCCCTCGCGACGGGCAACGAGAACGGGCTGCTCGTCAGCTCCCGCGTGCTCGAGTACGAACGCGAGCGCCTCGAGGAGGAGGTCGACCTCCCGGTCGCCGAACTCCCGGGGAACGTCAACGCCGCCGGTAACGTCGTGCTCGCGAACGACAACGGCGCGTACGTCCACCCCGACCTGACCCGGGAGGCGATCCAGGTGGTCAAGGACACCCTCGAGGTCCCCGTCGAACGGGGCGACCTCGCGGGCGTCCGCACGGTCGGCACGGCCGCCGTCGCGACGAACAGGGGCGTGCTCTGCCATCCGAAGGCGACCGACGAGGAACTCGACGCTCTCGAGGACGCCCTCGACGTCCGGGCCGACGTCGGCACCGTCAACTACGGCGCGCCGCTGGTCGGCTCGGGACTGCTCGCCAACGATTCGGGATACGTCGTTGGCGAGGAGACGACCGGTCCGGAACTCGGCCGGATCGAGGACGCGCTGGGCTATCTCGACTGACGTCCGCTATTTTACTTCCTCGTGCCATCGATATATCCGCCCTGTCAGCGCGAGCGCCACGATACCGCCGACTGCGACGGCGCCGCCGAGCAGCCACTGTCCGGTAAAGATCACGAGCAACGGCCCGACGCTGATCGCCAGCAGCCCAACGTGGGCGAAAAAGAGCGCGCCCACGAACGCGAGCAGCGTCTCCCGGGACAGCTCGCCGAACGCCTCCTGTAGCTCCTCGCTCCCGTCGTCGCTCGAGTCGCCCTCGAACGGCGACAGGTCGTCCTCCTCGAGCGCCTCGAGCGGGTTGATCACGGGACGTGGGCCGATAGCCGCACGCGCGGGGCGGCGTCGCTCATTCGACCGGCTCGAACCGGTGGCGAACGACCTCGCTGTCGTCGTTCCACTCGAAGTCGTCGTGGGCGCGCTCGAGCAGCCGCTCGTAGGCCTCGAGGTCGTCCATCCCCTCCGCGCGGGCGTCCTCGTCGGTGAGGTCGCCGAGCGTCCGCTCGGTCACGTCCACCACCTCGAACGTCGTCCCCTCGATGGTGAACGTGTCGCCCTCCTCGGCGTACTGATGGCCGCGGTGGATCTGGGTCACCTCGCCCTCGAGGACCTGGCCCTGCATTCGTTCGCTCGGCAGCAACTCGGCCGGATCGTGCTCGGTCATGGCCGGCCGTACGCGGGCTCGAGGGAAACCGTTTGGCCCAACACAGTCATCAACGGGTAGAACTGTTCACCTCAAGAACTATATCCCGTCCCGAACGATCGTTCAGCATAATGTTCGGTTCGCTGCTCGGACGGATCCGGACCGGTCTTCGGGTCGCGAAGGCGTCGTTCGGCGTCCTCCGGCGGGAGTACTGGTTGCTCGTCTTTCCGGTGCTGTACGGGATCGCCTGGCTGGCGGGCGTGATCGGTCTGCTCGCCGGAATCCTCGTCGCTCTCGTCGGCGCCGGCTACGGGTTGGCGACCGTCGACCAGGTCGCGACCATCTCGGAGGGACAGGCCGAGACGGCCGTCACCGTGCTCCTGGTGGCCGCCTCGGTCCTGTTCATGTTCGTCGCGACCGCGGCTGCGACGTTTTTCAGCGCGGCGCTCGTCCACTCGGTCGGCTTGCTGTTCGCGGGCGAGCCGACGAGCCTCCGGGACGGGCTCGCGGGTGCCTGGGAGGCCAGGCGGACGATCCTCGCCTGGGGCGCCGCTGGTCTGGTCTTCCGGGCTCTCGAGAGCCGGGAGGGAACCGCTGCTCGTCTCGCCCGCTCGGTAGCCGGCTTCGCGTGGTTCGCGATGACGTTCTTCATCGTTCCCGTGATCGTCTTCCGGGACGGCGGCGTCCGGGAGTCGATGCACAACAGCGTCGAACTCTTCCGGGACACCTGGGGCGAGGCGGGCGGGACGACGCTTGGCATCGGGCTCGTGATCCTCCCGCTCGCGGCGCTCGTCGGCGGGCTCGGGATCGCCCTTCCGCTGTTCGCGCTCGAGGCTCCGGGTTCGGTCCTCCAGTACACGCTCGTCCCGACGCTGCTCGCCATCGCCGCGTTACTGGTCGTCCACAACGCGGCGACGGCGGTCGCGAAGACGGCGCTGTACGAGTACGCGACCGACAGCGAGCTCCCGCCGGAGTTCGACGGGATCGACCCCGATAGGCTCGTCAGATCCAAGCGATCCGTCTCGCCGACGACGAGTTCGACCGGTCGCGAGCCAGGTCAGATCTAGCGCCGACGGTTCGCCCGCAGACGCCCCCGACCCGGCGTTAGTCCGTGATTTCTGGAGGAGAGTGCTTTCGGTGACTGACTCCGATGGAAGGGAAGATTCTTCCGACTGCCTGCCGCAAGGACGGGTATGGGACAACAGCAACTTCAGCAGCTCTCGCAGGAACTTCAGGAGATCGAAGAACAGATCGAGGCGCTCCAGGGCAACGTCCAGGAGCTCCAGCAGGAGAAACACGACGTCGACGAGGCCATCGAGGCGCTGGACACCCTCGAGAGTGACTCGACGGTACAGGTGCCCCTCGGTGGCGGCGCCTACCTGCGGGCGACGATCGAGGACATCGACGAAGTGATCGTCGATCTGGGCGCCGACTACGCCGCGGAGTTCGAGGAGGACGGCGCCGTCGACGCCCTCGAGAACCGCAAGGACCGCCTCGACGACCAGATCGAGGACGTCAACGAGGAGATCACGGAGCTCGAGGCCGAGAGCAGCGAGCTCGAGCAGCAGGCCCAGCAGATGCAACAGCAGGCGATGCAACAGCAGATGCAGCAGATGGGACAGGGACAGGGCCCGGACGAGTAACGTAAGGGGTCACACCCATGTTCGACAACCTGAAGGAGAAACTCGGGAGCTTCCGCGAGGACGCCGAGGAGGCCGCCGAAGAGAACGTCGAGGCGGTCGACGAGGAGTCGGCCGAGGCGCTCGCGGAGGAGCCGGCCGACGAACCCGGCGCCGAGGCGGCCGATCTCGAGGAGACGCCGACCGAACCCGACGAACCGGAGCCGGCGTCCGAACCGGCCGCACCCGATACCACCGACGAACCGGTCGCCGAGAGCGACGTCGCCGCCGATCGCGACCGCGAGGCCGAGACGGCTCGCGGAGCGGCGTCGCCGACCGAGCCGGCGGAGAACGCGGGGCCGGCACCCGCATCCGAACTCGAGCGCGAGCCGGCCGGTGCCGGATCCGAACTCGAGGAACCGGACGACTCGCTCGAGGCGGGGACGGACGTCGTGCCGGAGACGGACGTCGAGAGCGTCGAGGCGGGCGCCCCGGCGACAGTCGAGGAGAGCGACACGGTCTCGACCGACGACGGGGACGCCGACGATGCGGCGCCACCTGCCCCCGAAGCCGAGCCCGAACTCGACGCGGACGCCGACGAAACTGCGGCCGAGGTCGAGGACGGAGTCGAAGCCGAGAGCGAAACCGTGGACGACGACGATAGCGGCACCGGCTTCGGCGCCAAGGCCCGATCGCTCGTCAAGGGGAAGTTCGTCATCGAGGAGGAGGACCTCGAGGAGCCGCTGCACGAACTCGAGATGGCCCTGCTCACGAGCGACGTCGAGATGGGCGTCGCCGAGGAGATCTGTGACAACGTCCGCGACGAACTGGTCGGCGAGACCCGGACGTTCACGACCTCGACCGGCGAGGTCGTCGAGGAGGCGCTTCGGGACGCAATCTACGACGTGATCAGCGTCGGCCAGTTCGACTTCGACGAGCGCATCGCCGTCGAGGACAAACCCGCCGTCCTGCTGTTTACCGGCGTCAACGGCGTCGGCAAGACGACGACGATCGCCAAGCTGAGCCGCTACCTCGAGCAGCGGGGGTATTCGACGGTGCTCGCCAACGGCGACACCTACCGCGCCGGTGCGAACCAGCAGATCCAGCAACACGCCGACGCGCTGGACACGAAGTGCATCAGCCACGAGCAGGGCGGCGACCCCGCCGCCGTGCTGTACGACGCCGTGGAGTACGCCGAGGCTCACGACGTCGATGTCGTGCTGGCCGACACGGCCGGCCGACTCCACACCGACGAGGGCCTGATGGACCAGCTCGAGAAGATCGACCGGGTCGTCGGTCCGGATCTGACGCTGTTCGTCGACGAGGCCGTCGCCGGCCAGGACGCCGTCAACCGGGCTCGCGAGTTCAACGAGGCCGCCGCGATCGACGGCGCGATCCTCTCGAAGGCCGACGCCGACTCCAACGGCGGTGCGGCGATTTCGATCGCCCACGTCACCGGCAAACCCATTCTGTTCCTCGGGGTCGGCCAGGAGTACGACGACTTAGAGCGGTTCGACCCCGACGAGATGGTCGAACGCCTGCTCGCCGACGAGGAGTAGCGCACCCCTCGTCGTCCGGCCTGTCTTCGTTCCGACCTGTCGGGAAACGCCGTGTGAGGTTCTTGCGTTCTCCGGTGGAACGACGAGTGCTATGGATAGAGACTCCGTCCTCGTCGTGGGTTCGACCGGGACGCAGGGCGGCGCCGTCGCCCGACACCTGCTCGAGCGAGAGGTCGACGTGCTGGCGCTGACTCGAGATCACAACAGCGAGCGGGCACACGCCCTCGCCGAGCACGGTGCGGAGGTCGTCGAGGCAGACATCGGCGAGCGGAACTCGATCGAACCGCTCGTCGAGCAGGCCGACGGGGTGTTCCTGATGACGAACTTCTGGGAACACGGGTTCGACGACGAGGTCGACCAGGGACGGAACGTCGTCGAACTCGCCGCCGACATCGGTACCGATCACCTCGTGTTCTCGTCGGTCGGCGGCGCCGACCGCGAGACCGGGATCCCCCACTTCGACTCCAAGTGGGAGATCGAGGACGGGACGCTCGCGATGGGGCTCGAGCCACACGTCCCGCTCCAGGTGCTGGATATCGAGGATCTGGGCGCCTTCGTCGCCGAGGTTTTCGCCGAGCCGGACCGGTACACCGGCGAGGCGTTCGAACTCGCGAGCGACGAACTCCCACTGCGGGCGATGGCCGTTCGCTTCGCCGACGCACTCGGATTCGACGTCCGCGCGCGTCACCTCTCGATCGAGGACGTCCGCGAGGGACAGGGCGAGGAGTTCGCCGCGATGTTCGAGTGGTTCAACGAGGCGGGGTACGAGTCGCCGATCGACGAACTGCAGGCCGACCACGACGTCGACTTCAACCGGCTCGAGGAGTACCTCGAGCGAACGTGGTAGCGCGAGCAACTCGAGGAGCCGGTCGTTTTCCCGCCCGAATACGCTCGCTCGCTGTGTCGCCCTATTAGGCAACTATTGCCGGCTCGTGGACGCGCCGAGCGGTCGGCCGGCCGTTTTCGACCGCCGCAGGATCGATCCCTTCCCGGGTCGACGCCAATACTGGCAAGTGTTACCTCGTCACGCTAGCCTCGACAGAGTTCGCCCGTTTGCGGAGCCGTATACGTGCGGACGCGCACTACGTGGTAATAGATGACTTATCATGACCGTTCGTCCGCCTGCTCGAGCCGATTTGACTCCGGCCGTCGGTGGTTCCGATGAACACGACCGAGCGGTACAAACAGGAGAAACACCCGCTCGAGGTCGTCGACGACGTCTACGACTACGCCGCGGACGGACTGACGTTCGAGGAGATCGCCGAGCGCGGCGGCGACGGCGAGTGGGAGCGCCTGAAGTGGGCCGGGATGTACGCCCAGAAGCAGTCGGGCTACTTCATGATCCGGACGAAAGTTCCGGGCGGCCACCTCACGCCCGAGCAGGCCGAAGTGATCGGCGAGTGCGCTACCGATTACGCCGTCGCGCCCGAGGAGTACGGCGGCGCGGAGCAGAACGAACTCTGGGGCGACGCCTACCTCGACATCACGACCCGACAGGACGTCCAGAAACACTGGATTCGCGTCGAGGATGTGCCCGAGCTGTGGGAGCGCTACGACGAGGTCGGCCTGACGACGATTCAGGGCTGTGGCGACTCCGCCCGGAACGTCCTCGGGTGCCCGGCGGCCGGGATCGGCAACCACGAGTGTTTCGACGCCCAGCCGGTCGTCGACGCCGTTTCCGACTTTTTTACGGGGAACCGCGAGTACGCTAACCTGCCGCGGAAGTTCAAGCTCACGATCACGGGCTGTGCTCACGACTGCGCCCAGTCACAGATCAACGACGTCGGCCTCGTTCCCGCAAGGAAGGAACTGGGCGGCGAACGGCTCTACGGTTTCCACGCCCGCGTCGGCGGGGGGCTCTCCGACGGGCCGCGAATGGCCTCCGAACTCGACGTCTTCGTTCGCCCCGAGGACGCCGTCGAGTTCTGCCGCGCGATCGCACAGACGTTCAAGGAACTCGGCGACCGCACCAACCGCGGCGTCTGTCGGATGCGCTATCTCGTCGAACAGCTCGGTCCCGCGAAATTCGAGGAGGCCGTTCGCGACCGCTGTACCGTCGATCTTCCGACCGGTGGTGAGAACCTGACCATCGGTTACCAGGGCGACCACGTCGGCGTCCGCGAGCAGAAACAGGACGGCCTGTACTACGTCGGCTTCAACGTCGTCGCCGGCCGGATGGGCGGCGACGAGTTCGCCGAGGCCGCCCGCGCGGCGAGGACGTACGGCACCGAGAACGCCTCGGTTCGCCTGGCGACCGATCAGAACTTCCTGATCACGCACGTTCCCGAGGAGCGCGTCGACGACCTGCTCGCGGAGCCGTTCGCCGAGGCGTACCAGCCGGATCCCGGCGCGTTCTCGAGAGGTGCCGTCGGCTGTACGGGCACCGAGTTCTGTAACTACGCGATTATCGAGACCAAAAAACGGACCAAGCGCTGGGCTCGCGAACTCGACGAGCGCATCGACGTCCCCGACGATATCGAAGCGATCCGGATGCACATGTCCGGCTGCTCGGCCTCCTGTGCCCAGCCCCAGATCGCCGACATCGGGTTCCGCGGGGAGACGGTCAAACTGGATACCGACGACGAATCCGACATCGTCGAGGGAATGGACTTCGGGCTCGGCGGTTCGCTGGGTTCGGACAACGAGTTCCTGGACTGGATCGAACACGCAGTGCCGGCGGACGCCGTGATCCCGGCGCTCGAGCAGCTGTTCGACGCCTACGCGACCGATCGCGAGGACGGCGAACGGTTCTACGAGTGGTGTCGTCGCGTCGACAACGACCGTCTGCGGACGATCATGCAGGGGGCCGAGGCGCCGGTTGCCGGAGGTGTGGCGCATGGGGATTGAGGGTGAGGACGAACGTAGTGAGTCCTCGGAAAAGCGCTACGTGAGCCGCGACGAACGCGCGTTCCCGGGCGTCCCCCAGTCGAAAACCGACGACGACGCCGTTATCGTTCCCGAGGCCGAGGGTTCCGCGCCTCGGTCCCGAAGCGGGAGTGACCGCGCCCGCGACGACGCGCTCGAGGTCGACGCCGGCGGGAGCTGCGGTCCCGACGACTGCACCTGCGGCGAGAGGGCCGAAACCGATCCCGACGGTCGGTCGGTCGCCACCGACGGCGCGGGGGTGAGCAACGTCGACGAGAACGGCAGTCTGGGGGACCTCGAGTTCACCGAACCCGCCGCGGACGTCAGCCAGGACGTCGATAACGGCGAGCCGGACGTCCGCGTCGGCGTCCCCGAGGGGGTCGACCTCGACACCCCGACGTACTCCATTCGCTCCGAGATGAACGACATCGAGACGCCCGACGAGAAGACCTGGTTCATGGAGCTCGACGAGGCGGTCATCGACGACGGGCGGTGCATCCAGTGTGGCACCTGCGTCGCCGCCTGCCCCTCGGACTCGATCGGCGTCGGCGACGACGACCTGCCCGAACTCGTCAAGATGTGTACGGGCTGTTCGCTGTGCTGGGACTTCTGTCCCCGCGGCGGACTTCGCTACGAGCGCCAGTGGAAGATCACCGGGGGCGAGGACAACGTCAAGGGTGCCGGCGATCCGATCACGGAGTTCTCCGCGAAAGTCGAGGACGACTGGACCGACAACGCCCAGGACGGTGGCGTCGTCACCGGCATGCTGGCGAGCCTGCTCGAGGCCGGCGAGATCGACGGCGCCCTGATCGCGACCGAGAGCGAGGACGAACCCTGGAAGGCCGAGAGCTTCCTCGCGACCACCGAGGAAGAATTGATCGAGAACGCGGGGACGGTGTACAACCAGACGCTCGCGCTCGGCAACCTCGACCTGAAACGGTGGGAGCACAAGCTCCCGGACAAAAGCTGGGACGAACTCAGTCTCGCCCTGGTCGGCACGCCCTGCGAGATCGAGGGCATCCGCGCCCTGCAGGACTTCGAGTGGGACTATCAGGCCCACGACGAGGGGATCGGCGCCGTCGAGTACACGATCGCGCTGATGTGTACGAAGAACTTCAACTACTACAGCCTCATGGGCGAACAGCTCGAGGATCAGCGGGGAATCTCGCCCGACGAGATCGGCAAGATGGACGTCCTCCACGGGAAGCTGATGGTCTACGATCACGACGGCGAGATGGTCCTCGAGGAGGACATCGAGAACTTCCACGACGCCGCCCTGAAGGGCTGTGACGAGTGTGCCGACTTCACCGGGTTCTGTGCCGACGTCACCGTCGGTTCCGTGGGTTCGTCCGACGAGTACTCGAGCGTCATCCTCCGAACCGAACAGGGCGTCACGGCCTGGGAGCACACCGAGCCGAAACTCGACTACCACGACTTGGAGGACAAGTCGGCGGTCGGCAAGCTTCAGGGCTGGGACAAGAAAAAAGCCTTCGAGAGCCTCGAGCGGCCGTTCGATCCCGACGCGCCCCGCTTTATCGACTACACGGACCACGCCGAGAACTACGGGACGGCGACGAACCCCCACGACGAGGGCCACTGATACGGATTGTTGTAGCGTGTTACCGGTGATCGCTCAGGCGGGGACAGCGATCACCGGTACCGAACGACAACGGTCCGTATGAACTCGCCTCGACTCCCACGTATTTTGTACCGTCCGCCCGGAGAGGTGAGCGATGAGCGACCACGGCCGTCAGCCAGCAACCGACCTCCGCCCGGCGCTCCGTCGATGACCGACGACGACGGCCCGACCGACCCGTCGGATCGCATCGTCGCCCTCGACGCGCTCCGCGGGTTCGCGCTGCTTGGCATCCTGATCATCAACATCCGGATCTTCGCGATGCCCGAGGCGACGCTGTCGAACCCGACGGCGTACGGCGACTTTTCGGGCTCGAACTACTGGGCCTGGTTCGCCGGCCACGTCCTCGCCGAACAGAAGTTCATCACGCTGTTTACGATCCTGTTCGGCGGCGGGGTCGTCCTGTTTACGCGCAACGCCGAGCGACGCGGCGACCCGGTCTCTGAGCTGTACACCCGCCGGTTCGGCTGGCTCGTCGCCATCGGCCTCGCCCACGCGTACCTGCTGTGGTACGGCGACATCCTCGTCGCGTACGGGCTCTGTGCGTTCGGGGTCGTCGTCATCCGAGATCTGCCCGCGCGGACCCTCGCCGTCGCCGGGGTCGGCCTGGTGGCGATCCCCTCGCTCACGGAAATCGCGGGCGCGCTCACGATGGATCCGGCGGCGATCGCCGGCACCTGGCAGCCCCCCGAGTCCGCGCTTCGGGCCGAGATCGAAACGTACCGCGGCGGCTGGGTCGAGCAGCTCGAGCACCGGGTTCCGACGTCGTTCGAGCGCCAGACCGTCGGCTTTCTGGGCTACACCGCCTGGCGAGTCGCCGGAGCCATGCTGCTCGGGATGGCGCTGTTCAAGTGGGGCGTGCTAACCAACGAGCGGTCGTCGCGGTTCTATCGGCGCCTGATCGCGGTCGGCGCCGTTGGCGGGCTGGCCGCGATCCTCGTCGGCGTCTGGTACATCGAGGCCAACGACTGGGCGCCCGGAGCGGCGCTGTTCTGGCGCCAGTTCAACTACTGGGGGAGCTTCCTCCTCGCCGGCGCGTACCTCGGTGCGGTGATGCTGTACTGTCGGTGGCGACCAACGGGAATCCTAACCCGGGCGCTTGCGGCCGTCGGGCGGACCGCCTTCACCAACTATCTCCTCCAGACGGTGCTGGCCACGTCGATCTTCTACGGCCACGGGCTCGGCCTGTTCGGGCAGCTGAGCCGGGTCGAACTGCTCGGCGTCGTCGCGGCTATCTGGGTGGTCCAGATCCTCCTCTCGGTGCTCTGGCTGCACTACTTCCGGTTCGGGCCGATCGAGTGGCTCTGGCGGACGCTCACCTACCGGTCGCGACAGCCGCTTCGACGCGACCGGGCCGAGTGAGGTCGACCGCACCGCGCTTCGGCGAGCTTATTTTTCGCTGGCCGAACCGCCGAGTATGGAACCGCAGCCCCGAATTCGCGTCGCGACGCCCGAGGACGCGCCCGCCGTTCGCGAGATCTACGCGCCCTTCTGCGAGTCGACCGCGGTGACCTTCGAGGAGACCCCGCCGACCGAGACCGAGCTGGCCGAGCGGATCACCTCGACGCTCGAGGACCACCCCTGGCTCGTCTGCGAGCGAGCGGACGAGGTGGTCGGCTACGCCTACGCCGGCCCCCTCCGCAAGCGCCGGGCCTACCAGTGGGTCGTCGAACTCTCGGTGTACGTCGCCGACAGCGCGCGACGGTCTGGCGTCGGCGAGGCGCTGTACGAGGCGCTGTTCGCCGTCCTCGAGCGTCAGGGAGTCTGCGACGCCTACGCCGTGACGACGCTGCCGAACCAGGCGACCGTCGGCTTCCACGAGCGGCTGGGGTTCGAACGGGTCGCCGAGTTCCCCGCGATGGGGTACGTCGAGGACGAGTGGCACGACGTCGCCTGGTGGCGTCGCTCGCTCGGGGCGAAACCCGCGGAGCCGGAGCCGATCCGCCCGTTCCCGTCCGTGCGGGAGGACGACGACTTCGAGGAGCGGCTCGCGGTCGGCGAGCGGCGACTCGAGGGCGAGGGGTAGTCAGCCCCCCAGGACGTCGGCCAGCTTGTCCAGTCCGTCGACGACGACGTCGGGATCGGGACCGAACGGCTCCGCGGGATCGCCCTTTCGACCGAGCCAGGCGCTGCCCATTCCGGCGTGAACCGCTCCCTGGACGTCGAACCACAGCGCCGACACGTGGGCGATCTCTCCGATCGATGTCCCGGTCCGCCCTGCGGCGTGGCGGTAGAGTTCGGGTGCGGGTTTGAACGTCTCGAGTTCGCTGGCGCTGATCGTCCCCTCGAGCAGGTCGCCGATCGCGGCACCTTCGACCATCGAGTCGAGCATCTCGGGGGTGCCGTTCGAGAGGACGTAGCAGTCGTACCCGGCCTCCCGGAGCCGTTCGACGCTCCCCCGGACGTCGTCGAACACCTCGAGGTCGTGGTAGACCGACAGGATCTCCTCGCGCTCCTCGGGATCGCAGTCGACGCCGTGGGCCGCGAGGGCGTACTCCAGCGCGTCGCGGTTGATCCCGTAGAAGTCGTCGGCGGCGTCGAGATGATTCGCGACGAGGGTGTACTGCATCGAGCGCTCGCGCCAGGTCCGCGAGATCGGTCCGAGATCGTCGACGGCCGCGTGCGCCTCGAGGGGTTCCCGTCGTCGGCTCCACCTCCCGTTCGGGCCCGCCGATCCGTTCGTCCGAGCGGCGCCTGCGGGAACCGTCGGCTCTTTGCCCCGTACGCGCACAGTCTCACACTATGGCACCGACGAACTGGGGAACGTACCTCGTCACACAGGCGTCGATCTCCGAGGGTCGGTCGACCCCCGAGATCGTCCGCGCAGCTATCGACGGCGGCATCGACGCCGTCCAGCTCCGGGAGAAAGGAGAGAGCGCGCGCTCGCGGTACGAGCTGGGCCTCGAGCTGCGCGAGCTGACCGCCGAGGCCGGCGTCGACTTGCTCGTCAACGACCGCGTCGACGTCGCCGAGGCGATCGGCGCCGACGG
>NZ_JBLRWX010000057.1:0-23598 GCF_047921035.1 Natronococcus sp. | reverse complement strand
CGACAGCGCGTCTCTCTGCGGAACGACGATCGAAGCGCGAGCGTAGCGAGCGGTGAGTGAGTCGTCTGTACGTAACGTGAGTTTCACGCTCGATTCCCCTGAAGAAACCGCGGTGTTCCCGAACCCCCTTTAGCTGTGACCCGACACCGCCACCGGCTCGTAGGGCTCCTCGAGGTAGGCGATATCGGACGCCGACAGCGAGATCTCCAGCGCCTCGACGGCCTGCTCTAAGTGTTCGACGCTCGTGGTGCCGATGATCGGGGTGTCGACCCAGTCCTTGTGGAGCAGCCACGCGAGCGCGATCTGGGCCATCGTGGCGCCCTCCTGGGCTGCGATCTCGGCCACGCGCTCGTTTACCTCCTGGCCGCCGCCCTCGCGGTACGGATGCTCGTACATGTGTTCCTCCGTCTCGCCGCGCGTCGTCGAGTCGATCTCCTCGTGGGGACGGGTGAGATAGCCGCGCGCGAGCGGCGACCACGGCATCACGCCGACGTCCTCCTGCTCGCAAAAGGGCAACATCTCGCGTTCCTCCTCGCGGTAGACGAGGTTGTAGTGGTTCTGCATCGTGGCGAAGCGCTCGAGGCCCAGTCGGTCGCTCGTGTGTAAGGCGTCGGCGAACTGGTGGGTCCACATCGAGGACGCCCCGACGTAGCGGGCGTGGCCGCGGCGGACGGCGTCGTCCAAGGCCCGCATCGTCGTCTCGATCGGCGTGTCGTCGTCCCAGCGGTGGATCTGGTAGAGGTCGATGGTGTCCATCCCCAGCCGCTCGCGACTGGCCGCGAGCTCCTGTTCGATCGCCTTCCGGGAGAGCCCGCCCGAGTTCGGGTCGTCCTCGCGCATCCGGAAGTAGCCCTTCGTCGCGACGACGGCCTCCTCACGCCGTCCCTCGAGCGCGTTTCCGAGGATCCGTTCGGACTCACCCTTCGAGTAGAGGTTGGCCGTATCGAAGAAGTTGATCCCCAGATCGATCGCGCGGTCGATGATCTCGTGGCTCTCCTCTTCCTCTAAGACCCACTCGCGCCAGTCGCTCGAGCCGAAGCTCATACAGCCCAGACAGAGCCGGCTGACCTCCATGCCGGTCGAGCCGAGGGTGGTGTACTCCATGACGGGCCGTACTCGGCGGGACGGCAAAACAGTAGGTGGATCGGCAAGCGACGTGCGGGTCGCGTTCGGCGGGTCCGTCGTCGGTTCGGCTCAGATCAGCCCGCGGACGAACGCGCCCAGCGCGGGCAGTCCGAGCGCGCTCGCGACCGTGACGTAGATCGCAGGCGTCATCTCGAGGGCGCGCCAGACCGAATCCCCGAGTCCGATCGCGAAGGCCGCGAGGACGAGGACGCCGAACCCGAGGGCGCCGGCGAGCCCGTGCCAGACCGTCGGCGAGATGAACCCGACGAGCGCGCCGGCGACGACGAGCCCGAGCCAGTGGAGCCACGCGAGGATCAGTCCGATCGGCACGACGACGAGGACGGCCAGCCAGTGGGCCCGTGGTTCGGTTCGGACGCGATCGAGTACGCGTTCATAGTCGTGACTCTCGTCGTGGGACCCGGAGCCCGTCACGACGACCCCTCCTCGAAGACGACGTCGGGGTCGTCATCGTCGTCGAGCGTTCGGTCCATCAGCGTCTGGTCGTTCGCCAGCCAGTCCTCGAGCTGGTCGTCGTAGTGCTCGGAGAAGTAGTCGCCCGAGTTCCCGCCCGGCAGAACTGCGGTTGCCTCACCCCCGGGTTCGACGACCATCCGCCAGCTCGCGCCCACAGCCGAGTCGACGCGGTAGTTCTTTACGGTCGCCCGCGAGCCGTCGGCCGGGCGTTCGGGATAGTTCAGGAACGGCGCCTCCGCGCCGAACGGATGCCTGATGATCCGCGTCGAGTTCCAGTCGCCGTAGGTCTCCCACCCGGCGTCGTCGATCTCGTCGAGCGCGTCCTCGAGCGCGGCGACCATCGTCTCGGGCCGCGAGTGCTCCTCGAAGAACCGGCTGTCGGCGGGAAGCGTCGCGATCACCCAGTCGTCGGGGTAGTACGACTCCTCGAGGCCGGCCTCCTCGAACTCGGGTTCGACGACCAGCCGTCGAAAGTGGTCCATCCAGCGGGCGAAGAGGAGCGCGCCGCGAGAGTCCGCATCCATTTCGTACTCCCAGTCGGCGAGGGTCTCGCGGGCATTCTCGAGGCCGTGGGCACGAGTGTCGTCGGGACTGTCTCCGTTCTCGGTTCGCTCCTCGAGTACCTCGAGCAGCTCCGGCACCAGCTGTTCGGCCCGACCGTCGTAGACGTCGTTCTGTAGCTCCCGGTGAAACTCGAAATCGGTCGGCCCGCCCGACTCGATTCGTTCGTCGAGGCGGTCGTAGATCCGGGCGCCCCGGTAGGGGGTCGCGTACGCGACCCCGACGTAGTGGTCGGGGTCGTCGACGACCCGCTGGTTTGCCGTCGCGAGCACGTCCGGATCGATCGCGTGGGGTTTCTCCTCGAAGGGGACGAAGCCGTCCCAGGTCGAGTCGCCGAACGGCTCGAAACCCTCCCACTCGCCCTCGCCCGCGGAGCCGTCGAAGATCCGGTTTCCCGAGACTGCCTCGCCGTCGATCTCCCGGATCGGGAGCTGCCCCGTCGCGTAGTACAGCGTCCGCCCGTCGGCGTCGGCGTAGACGAGGTTCTGGGTCGGCAGGTCGAACTTTCGCGTGGCCTCGAGCAGCTCCTCGAGGCCATCGCTGCGCTCGAACTCGTAGATCGCCTCCGTCGTCCGCGTGGCTGTATGGCCGGTCCAGGCGACACCGACGGTTCGGCCCTCGCGTTCAAGCACCGGCCCGTGGACGGTCTTCCTGATCTCCACGGTCCGATCGTCGCCGCCCGCGACGGCGATCTCTCGCTCCTCGCGGTCGAACTCGCGCCACTCCCCGTCGTAGCGGTAGCGCTCGCCGTCGCCGTCGATCTCGTAGGTGTAGCAATCGAGGACGTCCGCGCCGACGTTCGTGAACGACCACGTCCCGCGGTCGTTCGCGCCGGCGATAACGAAGGGAACGCCCGGAAACGTCGCGCCTCGAACGGAGGTCTCGGGGGTCTCGACGTGCTGTTCGTACCACAGCGGCGGCGTCATCAGCGTCAGGTGGGGGTCGTAGGCGACGATCGGTCGGCCGCTCTCGGTGTGCTCGCCCGAGACGACCCAGCTGTTCGAGCCGACGCCGGTGGGCGACTCGAACCGCGAGAGCCAGTTTGTCAGCGCCGGATCGAGGGCGTCTCCGCTCGAGACCGAGCCGGCGACCGCCGCCTCCTCGAGGGTCTCCGCTTCGACCGACTCCCGCAGAATCGGCACGTCGTGGTCCAGCCGCTCTGGGAACAGTTCCTCGAGGACGTCCTCGCCGAGTTGGTCGGCGACCAGCGCACGGCGGAGTTCGCCGAAGTTCCCGGTCAGGTCCCAGGAGATCTGTTTCTCCATCAGCATCGAGTCGACGGGCGTCCAGGGCTCGGGCTCGTACCCCAGCAGCTCGAACTCGAGGGGCAACCCCTCGCCGTCGATCGCCGCGTTGACGCCGTCGGCGTAGGCCTCGACGAGCGGCCCCGCGGGCGTGTCGACGACGTACTCCCAGGTCGTCTCGGCCGCGCCCGCGAAATCCATCGCGACGTGGAACTCGTCGTCCTCGAGGGTTCCCTCGCCGGCCAGTTCGGACACCTCCCCGCGCATGACCCGTCGCTGCAGGTCGAGCTGTGCGAGCCGGTCGAACGCCTGAACGTAGCCGACGGCGAAATAGGCCGCGCGCTCCTCGTCGGCCTCGATGCTCGGAACGCCGTACTCGTCGTACCGAACCGTCGCCTCGCCGTAGGGGCTCGCGACGCGCTCGGAGAGGGACCGATCGGCCGCGTCCCAAGCGCTCCCCGAGAGCGGAGCGAACGTCTCGAGCAGCTCCCGAGCGCCGGTCAGCGTGAGCCCGCCGACGCCGGCGGCGAGCGCGCCGGCGAGGAGCCCGCGGCGCGTGGTGGAGGATGGCACGAGTTCACGATTCGGCGCCATCGATATAACTGTCAGCACCCGAACCCGACGGCGACGCCGACGGGTCGTCGGGTTGAATCTCGAACGGTCCCCCGGGCAGAACGTCCTTGTCGCTGGCTCGCCTCGTTCGAGTATGACACGACTCCAGTTCGCGTCGACGCCGGACGGCCGTCGGCTCGAGGCCTCCCACGTCCTCGCAGTCCCGCCGGCGGCGGCCTGGGAACTGCTCGTCGACACTCGGCGGTGGCCGGAGTGGTCGCCGCTGATCAGCGGGGTCGAGGCGACCGACGCGCGCGTTCGGACGGGGACGACGGGTCAGGTGCGGGTTCCCGGTGCCTGGCTGCCGTTCGAGGTCGTCGACTGTGCGGACCGACGGTGGACGTGGCGCGTGGCCCGAATCTCCGCGACCGGCCACCGGGTCGACGACCTCGGTGGGGATCGCTGTCGAGTCGTCTTCGAACTCCCGCTGAGCGGGGCCGGCTACACGCCCGTCTGTCTGCGCGCCCTCGAGCGCATCGAGGCGGTGCTCGAGGACGAGGTCGCGACGCCGTAGCGCCGTATCCTGGTATCGATCGGTTAGCTGGTTCGGATCCGAACTGCTATACGGCGGGGCGTCCTACCGTCGAGCGATGGCAACCCCGCAATCCCGCGACCCGAGCGAACAACAGGACGAGGCCTGCCCGGTCGTCGAATCGATCGAACAGATCGGCTCCCAGTGGCGACTCGCGGTCCTCCACACCCTGCTCGAGGGCGAACACCGCTTCAACGAACTCAAACGCGAGACCGGCGCCAACGCCCGCACCCTCTCGCGGGTACTCGACGACCTCGGCGAGATGGGGTTCGTCGAGCGCCGCCTCGAGGAGGACGCGCCGATCGCGACCTACTATAGTCTGACCGAGAAGGGCGAGTCGCTCGAGCCGGTCTTCGAGGAGATCTCCTGCTGGGCCGACAGCTGGCTCGAGGGCGAAGCGCTCGAGGCCTAACCGGCTGAAACGAGTCTCTCGATCAGTCGTCGGTCTCGAGTTCGACTAACTGCAGCGACCGGTCCAGGTGACAGACGTCGTGTGGCGGGTCGCCGACGATCTTCCGGATGCGGTACTCCTCGTCGAACGCGACGCCGTCGGGTTCGCAGTACTCGTGGCTCGGACACTCGACGTACGGACAGGGACCCTGGAGGCTCGCCTTACTGCCGGCGAAGGCGCCCTTCGTGGTAATGTTCGCCCGCACGGGGACGGGTTCAACCTCGACCGCGCGGACGCCGCCGTCGTGCATCGCACACTCGAGGGTCTGGGCGTTCTCGCGGACGGAGGTGACGCGGTATTTCGTGTCGGGCGAGAGGTTGAGACACTGGCTGCGGTACGGACAGCCCGCACAGCCGTCGGCCTCGCCCTCGTAGACGAACTCGGTTCCCGGCTCGGCCAGGCGGGAGCCGATGAGCGTGACGGTCGACATACGGATCGATAGTCGCGGACGGCGGTTAAGCCTCACGTCCCGCGGTCCGGTCGAACTGATCGGTACAGACGACTCACTCACCGCTCGCTACGCTCGCGCTTCGATCGTCGTTCCGCAGAGAGACGCGCTGTCGCGCGTCTCGGACGGCTGTTCGCCCAGTAGAAACGGCGAGCGAAGCGAGCAGTTTGCCCACCTGCGTAACGCCTCGAGGAACCCGGACTTACGACTCCGTCACGTCCGAGCCGGTGAGTTCGTCGAGCCGATCGAAGTACCGTTCGCGAGGCACCTGGTACAGCGCCCGGTAATCAATCTCGCCGTCGTCGAACTGCCGGGCGAGTTCGACCGCGCGCTCGAGCCCCTCCGCGCGCGTCTCGAACCGGTTCGTCTCGTTCAGCGAGACGTCGGGCTCGAGGTAGAAGGTGACGAACCAGTCGTCCTCGAGCGTTCGGTCGGTTGGGTTAGTTCCGGGCCTGCGCGTCCGCTTGCCGTGGGTCAGGTACAGCGTCGGCAGGCAGGCTGCCGGAAACTCCTCGCCGTCGAAGACGTCCGGTCGGTACGCGAGTACGATCCGGCCGTCGTCCTCGGCCGACCAGACCTCCCAGGTCTCGGGGAGGGACTCGAGGTCGCTCATAGCCGATCGTAGGCGCGGTCGTCCTAAATGGGCGTCGTCCGTCGGGCGGGCGCCGACCGATCCGATTCGGACACCTATTTACGGTCCTGAACGACGCGGGCCGGACGTGCCGGGGGTTGCAAGCGAACGAGTTATCCCGATCGGCCGTTCCCGTGGTAGGTGAAACCACCTCAACCAAGTATATTTCTCAATCATTAGTCTGAAAGGAGGTACTGGTAAATACCTTTTGGGGCTAACTTTAAGTAGATGGATTACTCACTCATTAAATACTATCGGTATCCGTTCGCCGGACCGATCCACTTCGCGCCCGTCCCCGGCGCACCCGTCGACCGAGCCCGGTACCCCGGCGCCCGGCGACGAAAGTGGCACTCGATCACACATGGCACGACACGATGCCGCCCGCGCCGGTTCGCGCGCCCCGCGAGCAGTTCGCGGTGTACGCCGAACGTGGCGTTCGTGTCGAGTCGTCCGAGACGACGGATCGCGACGGTCCGGCCGCGCGACGGGTCAGGCTGGTCGAGCGACGTTCCGATACGACGGGGGAGACCGAAACTGGCAATGATACCATGAACGGTGACATCGAGACGCTCGAGAAGCTCAGTACGGATTACAAGGAATCGATGCCCGCGGACCTGCGGGAGACAAAGTCCTTCGACTGGTACTTGGAGGAGTGCTACGAGGATCCGAGGATCACCCGCAACGCCCACCAGCGGGTGGCGGACATGTTCGACTACTACGGGACGACCTACGACGAGACCGAAGGGGTCGTCGAGTACGAACTCGCCTCCGAAGACCCGCTGGGTGACGGCGAGAACACCTTCTACGGGAAGGTGATCCACCAGTCGATCCACGAGTTCGTCAACAAGGTGAAATCGGGCGCTCGCAGGCTCGGCCCCGAACGGCGGATCAAGCTCCTGCTCGGCCCGGTCGGGTCGGGGAAGTCCCACTTCGACAAGCAGGTCCGGAAGTACTTCGAGGATTACACCCTCCGCGAGGAGGGTCGGATGTACACGTTCCGGTGGACGAACCTCTGTGACGTCATCCAGGACCAGGATCCGGCCGACGACGTCGTCCGCTCGCCGATGAACCAGGACCCGCTCGTCTTGCTTCCCCTGGAGCAACGCCAGCGCGTGATCGACGACTTGAACGAGGCTCTCGACGCACCCTACACGATCCAGAACGAGCAGGCACTCGACCCCGAGAGCGAGTTCTACATGGACAAACTGCTCGCCTACTACGAGGACGACCTCCAGCAGGTCCTCGAGAACCACGTCGAGGTCATCCGCCTCGTCGCCGACGAGAACAAGCGCCAGTGTCTCGAGACGTTCGAACCCAAGGACAAGAAAAACCAGGACGAGACCGAACTGACCGGCGACGTCAACTACTCGAAGATCGCCATCTACGGCGAGAGCGATCCGCGCGCGTTCGACTACTCCGGAGCGTTCTGTAACGCCAACCGCGGCGTGTTCTCCGGCGAGGAGTTGCTGAAACTCCAGCGGGAGTTCCTCTACGACTTCCTCCACGCCACCCAGGAGCAGACGATCAAACCCAAGAGCAACCCGCGGATCGACATCGACCAGGTGATCGTCGGGCGGACGAACATGCCCGAGTACAAGGACAAGAAGGGCGACGAGAAGATGGAGGCGTTCAACGACCGCACCAAGCGGATCGACTTCCCCTACGTCCTGTCCTACGAGGACGAGTCACTCATCTACGACAAGATGTTGAACAACGCCGACGTCCCCGACATCAACGTCGAGCCCCACACCTTGGAGATGGCGGGGCTCTTTGGCGTGCTCACGCGGATCGAGGAGCCCGACACCGAGACCGTCGACCTGCTCTCGAAGGCCAAGGCGTACAACGGCGAGATCGACGAGGGCGACGACATCGACGTCAAGAAACTCCGCGAGGAGGCGGAGGCGAAAGCCGAGATCGGCGAGGGGATGGTCGGCGTCTCGCCACGCTTCATCGGCGACGAGATCGCCGAGGCGATCATGGACTCGAAACACCGCTCGCGCGGGTTCCTCTCGCCGCTGACGGTCTTTAACTTCTTCGAGGAGAACCTCGAGCACCACGGCTCCATCCCCGAGGACAACTTCGAGCGGTACTACCGGTACCTCGAGACGGTCCGCGAGGAGTACCGCGAGCGGGCCATCGAGGACGTCCGCCACGCGCTGGCCTACGACATCGACGAGATCCAGCGCCAGGGCGAAAAGTACATGGACCACGTGATGGCCTACATCGACGACGACACGATCGAGGACGAACTCACTGGCCGCGAGCAGGAGCCCGACGAGACGTTCCTGCGGTCGGTCGAGGAGAAACTCGACATCCCCGAGGACCGCAAGGAGTCGTTCCGCCAGGAGGTCTCGAACTGGGTTTCCCGCCGGGCCCGCGAGGGCGAGGCGTTCAACCCCCAGGACAACGAACGGCTGCGCCGCGCCCTGGAGCGCAAGCTCTGGGAGGACAAGAAGCACAACATCAACTTCTCCGCCCTCGTGAGCGCCAACGAGTTCGACGACGACGAGCGTTCGTCGTGGATCGACGCGCTGATGGAACAGGGCTACTCCGAGGAGGGAGCCAAGGAAGTGCTCGAGTTCGCCGGCGCGGAGGTCGCCAAAGCCGAGATGGAAGATTAACATGACCGCACGCGATTACGTCAGCGAGGCCGACCGCACCCTCGAGGAGACCTACGAGGAGCCGATGAGCCTCGCGACCTACGTCGACCGGGTCTTCGAGAACCCGACGATCGCCTCCCACGCCTCGAAGTATCTGCTCGAGGCGATCGAGGCTGCCGGCACCCGCACCGTCGTCGAGGAGGGCGAGGAGAAGGAACGATACCGGTTCTTCGACGATCCGCACAACGACGGCGAGCACGCGATTCTGGGCAACACCGAGGTCCTGAATCGGTTCGTCGACGACCTCAGATCGATCGCCGCGGGGCGGGCGAAAGACGAGAAGATCATCTGGTTCGAGGGCCCCACGGCGACGGGCAAGTCCGAACTCAAGCGCTGTCTGGTCAACGGGCTGCGCGAGTACTCGAAGACGCCCGAGGGACGCCGGTACACCGTCGAGTGGAACGTTACGACGGCCGACGTCGAGGAGCGAGGACTGAGCTACGGCGCCGATCCGACGACCGTCGACGACATCCACTGGTACGAGAGCCCGGTCCAGACCCACCCGTTGTCGGTCTTTCCCGACGCGGTTCGGGAGGAGCTGCTCGAGGAGCTGAACGACGAACTCGAGGACCACGTTCCCGTTCGGGTCGACGCCGCGCTCGATCCCTTCTCCCGGGAGGCGTACAACTACCTCGAGGAACACTACCGCCGCGAGGGGAAGGACGCGCTGTTCTCGGCGATCGCCGACGACCAGCACCTCCGGGTGAAAAACTACGTCGTCGAGATCGGTCAGGGCGTCGGCGTCCTCCACAGCGAGGACGACGGCCGTCCCAAGGAACGGCTCGTCGGCTCCTGGATGCACGGGATGCTCCAGGAACTCGACTCGCGGGGCCGGAAGAACCCGCAGGCGTTTAGCTACGACGGCGTGCTCTCGCAGGGTAACGGCGTCCTCACCGTCGTCGAGGACGCGGCCCAGCACGCCGACCTGCTCCAGAAGCTGTTGAACGTCCCCGACGAGCAGTCGGTGAAACTCGACCAGGGGATCGGGATGGATATCGATACGCAGATGCTGATCATCTCGAACCCCGACCTCGAGGCCCAGCTCAACCAGCACTCCGACCGCAACGGGATGGACCCGCTGAAGGCGCTGAAACGCCGCCTCGACCGCCACCAGTTCGGCTACCTGACGAACCTGAGCCTCGAGACGGAGCTCATCCGCCGGGAGCTCACGAACGAGACGTCGGTCTGGGAGGCCGACCACTACCTCGACCTCGTCGATCGGATCCGCGAGCCGGTGACGATGACGGTCAAGGACCGGGACGGCGAGCCGAGCCGCCGGGAGTTCGCTCCTCACGCGATCGAGGCCGCGGCGCTGTACGCGGTCGTCACCCGGCTGGATCAGGAGGATCTGCCCAACGGACTGGATCTCGTCGACAAGGCGATGATCTACGACCAGGGCTACCTTCAGGAGGGTGACAGCCGCCGCGAGAAGGAGGAGTTCGACTTCGACGGCGACGGCCGCGACGGCGACGGCGGGATCCCCGTCACCTACACGCGGGACACCCTCGCCGAGTTGCTCCAGGCCGACCGGGACCGCCACCACTCCGAACTGGCGGTCGAGGACGTCGTCATGCCCCGCGACGTGTTGAACGCGATGGCCGAGGGGCTCTCCGAGGCCCCGGTCTTCTCGACGGGCGAGCGCTCGGAGTTCGAGAACCGGGTCGTCCCCGTAAAGAACTACGTCTTCGACCAGCAGGAAAGCGACGTCATCGAGGCGATCATGCACGAAAAACGCGTCGACGAGGAGACCGTCGCCGAGTACGTCGAGCACGTCTACGCCTGGGAGACCGAGGAGCCGCTGTACAACGACCGCGGCGAGCGCGTCGAGCCCGATCCGCTGAAGATGAAACTGTTCGAGATCGAACACCTCGGGCGCTTCTCCGAAGCCGAGTACGAGGGCAACCTCCCCAGGGAGAGCGTGCGAAACTTCCGCCGGGAGAAGGTGATCACGTCGCTGAACCGCCACGCGTGGGAACACCGCGACGAGGACTTCTCCGTTCAGGACGTCGACCTCACCGCGATCCCGGTCATCAAGTCCGTCCTCGAGAGTCACGACTGGGACGACGTCGAGCGAACGTTCGAGGACTTCGACCCCCGCCAGTGGGACGATCCGCCGAGCGGGACCGAGACGGAGACCGTCAAGGACCGGACGATCGAGACGATGGTCGAACAGTTCGACTACACCGAGGCGTCGGCCGAACTGACCAGCAGACACGTCATGGGACAGGTGTGTTACAGATGGGACTGAGAGACGACCTCGAGCGATTCCGCGAGGTGGGCGAACAGCGCCGCGAGGATCTGGCCGACTTCATCAAATACGGCGACCTCGGCGGCGGCAGACCCGATCGGATCCAGATCCCCGTCAAGATCGTCTCCCTGCCGGAGTTCGAGTACGACCAGCGCGACCAGGGCGGCGTCGGCCAGGGCGACGGCGGCACCCCCGACGTCGGCCAGCCGGTCGGCCAGCCCCAACCCCAGCCGGGCGACGACGACGGCGACGGCGACGAACCCGGCGAGGAGGGCGGCGACCACGAGTACTACGAGATGGATCCCGAGGAGTTCGCCCAGGAGTTAGACGAGGAACTCGGGCTCGACCTCGAGCCGAAGGGCAAGAAGGTCGTCGAGGAGAAGGAGGGCCCGTTCACCGACCTCACGCGGACGGGCCCCGACAGCACGCTCGACTTCGAGCGGATGTTCAAGGAGGGGCTCAAGCGCAAGCTCGCGATGGACTTCGACGAGGAGTTCCTGCGGGAGGTCTGCAAGGTCGAGGGCTTCGGCCCCCGCGACGTCTTCGAGTGGGCCCGGAGCGAGAGCATCCCGGTGTCGATGGCCTGGATCGAGGACGCCTACGACGACATCCCGCCGGCCGAACGCGGCGCGTGGGCCTCGGTCGAGGAACTCGAGGAAAACGTCGAACGCCAGAGCGTCCAGCAGAAGATCCGCCGCGAGGGGATCAAACACGTCCCGTTCCGCCGGGAGGACGAGCGCTACCGCCACCCCGAGATCATCGAGGAGAAGGAGAAGAACGTCGTCGTGGTCAACATCCGGGACGTCTCGGGCTCGATGCGCGAGAAGAAACGCGAACTCGTCGAGCGCACCTTCACCCCGCTGGACTGGTATCTCACGGGGAAGTACGACAACGCCGAGTTCGTCTACATCGCCCACGACGCCGAGGCCTGGCAGGTCGAACGCGAGGAGTTCTTCGGCATTCGTAGCGGCGGCGGGACGAAGATCTCGAGCGCGTACGAACTCGCCGACGAGTTGCTCGAGGAGTACCCCTGGAGCGACTGGAACCGCTACGTCTTCGCCGCGGGCGACTCGGAGAACTCCTCGAACGACACCGAGGAGCGGGTGATCCCGCTGATGGAGGAGATCCCGGCGAACCTCCACGCCTACGTGGAGACCCAGCCGTCGGGCAACGCGATCAACGCCACCCACGCCGAGGAGCTCGAACGGCACTTCGGCCGCGACGCCGAGGACGTCGCGGTGGCGTACGTCAACGGCGCCGACGACGTGACCGACGCGATCTACGACATCCTCAGCACGGAAGGTGATACGGATGACTAACTCGAACACCGACAGGTTCCGCAAACAGGCGATCGCGAGCGACCTCGAGGAGCCGGTCCGGGAGGCGCGCAACCTCGCCGAGAAGCTGGGCCTCGAGCCCTACCCCGTCAAGTACTGGATCGTCGACTACGACGAGATGAACGAACTCATCGCCTACGGCGGGTTCCAGTCGCGATATCCCCACTGGCGGTGGGGGATGCAGTACGACCGCCAGCAGAAACAAGGCCAGTACGGCGGCGGGAAGGCCTTCGAGATCGTCAACAACGACAACCCGGCCCACGCGTTCCTCCAGGAGTCGAACACGCTGGCCGACCAGAAGGCCGTCATCACCCACGTCGAGGCCCACTCCGACTTCTTCGCGAGCAACGAGTGGTTCGGCCTGTTCACCAGCGGCCAGTCCGACGAGGGCCAGGTCAACGCCGCCGCGATGCTCGAGCGCCACGCCCGCGCCATCGACGAGTACATGTCCAATCCCGAGATCGATCGGGCGGAGGTCGAGAAGTGGGTCGACCACTGCCTCAGCCTCGAGGACAACATCGACCAGCACCAGGTGTTCAGTCGGCGCCTGGAGATCGACGGTCCCGCCGAGGAGATCGACGAGGATCTGGCGGCGAAACTCGACGAGCTCGGGCTCTCCGAGGAGATCAAAGGCGAGGTGTTCGACGAGGAGTGGCTCGAGAAACTCGAGGGCGAGGACGGCCCCGTCAACTTCCCCGAAGAACCCCAGAAGGACGTGCTGTCGTTCGTCCGCGAACACGGCAAGCAGTACGACGACGACGCGGGTCGAGCCGTCGAGATGGAGCCCTGGCAGCGCGACGTCCTCGATATGATGCGGGCGGAGGCGTACTACTTCGCCGCCCAGAAGATGACGAAGGTGATGAACGAGGGGTGGGCGGCCTACTGGGAGTCGACGATGATGACCGACGAGCGCTTCGCCGGCGACGACGAGTTCCTCAACTACGCCGACCACATGGCGAAGGTCCTGGCGTCGGGCGGCCTCAACCCCTACAGCCTCGGCATGGAGCTGTGGGAGTACGTCGAGAACACCACTAACCGCCGCGAGGTCTTAGAACGGCTGCTGCGCGTCGAGGACGTCTCCTGGCGGAACCTGACCGACGTCGTCGACTTCGATTCGGTGCTCGAGACCCTCGAGCCGCCGGCACCGCTCGGGAGCGTCGACGCCGCCGGGATCGACTCACTGGCGGAGTTACCCGAGGAGTGGATCGACCGAGAGGCGCTCGAGCGCGCCCGCGACGGCGAGATCGATCTCGAGCGCTATCCCTGGAAGGCCCTGACCTACGAGGGGCTGGCCCGTCGGCACTACTCGCTGGTCAAGCGCCAGCACCGCGGCTTCCTGAGCCGGGTGAACCAGAACGAACTCGAGCGGATCGGTCGGTACCTCTTCGACGACGCCCGCTACGCGAGCGTCGAGGAGGCCCTCGCCGACGTCGACTTCACCGCGGGCTGGGACCGGATGTACGACGTCCGGGAGAGCCACAACGACGTCACCTTCCTCGACGAGTTCCTCACCCAGGAGTTCATCACGGAGAACAACTACTTCACCTACGAGCACTCCCAGGCGACGGGCCAGTTCCACGTCGCCAGCGACGCCGCCGAGGACGTCAAAAAGAAGCTCCTGTTGCAGTTCACCAACTTCGGGAAGCCCACGATCGCGGTGTACGACGGCAACTACAACAACGCCAACGAACTCCTGTTGGGCCACCAGTACAACGGCGTCATGCTCGATCTGGGGCAGGCCCGCGAGACGCTCAAGCGGATCTTCGAGCTCTGGGGACGGCCCGTGAACCTGCTGACGATCGTCAAGGAGGTCGACGAACACGACGTCGAAGTCGCCAAACGGCGCAACCGGGAGCCCGAACCCGAGGAGCGCGGGAAGCTCATCCGGTACGACGGCTCAGAGGTGACGATCGAGGACGTGCCCTGGGAGGAGGTCGATCACCTCGCGGCCGACGACGTCGACTACGACACCAAACCCGAGGAGTGGCTCGCCTAGCTGGCTCTCTCGAGCGGCGGACAGTCGTAACGCTTTTATTGATTTTCAGACATAGGGTAGACGAGATGGACTGGGATGGGGGCCAAACCGTCGAGCAGCGACAGCGATCCGGGACGGTAGATCTACCGGTAGTACTCGCCGGACTCGACGCGACTGATTCGACGACCAGACAGGAGGCCGTTCGGACCGTCCGCGACGGGGTCGAGAGCGAGCCCGGAACGTACGTGCCGACGGTTCCGAAGCTCCGCGAACTCCTCCGAGAGCCGGAGTTCGAACTCCGGGAGGCGGTCGCCTACTCCCTGGCGGAGTTGGCGATCGAAGCCCCCTCCGACGTCACCCCGTCGACCGACGCGCTCGTCGCGGTCGCGGCCGAGAACCCGAACACGCCGGCGACGGGAGAGCTGCTCCGGTGTCTCGCCGCGGTGGCCGCCGAGCGCCCGACCGCGCTCGCGGACCACGTCCCCGCGCTGGTCGACGTCACCGCGGCCCGGGACGGCGACGAGCGGGGGATCCGAACGCTGGCACACGTCTCCCGGGCGCGGCCGGAAGCCCTCGAGCCAGCCCTCGGGTTGCTGACCGAGACGCTGGCGACGGCGCCGGGCGACGACGCCGTTTCGGCGCTGTCCGCGCTGGGTCGGCTGGCCCGCTCGGAGGCCGAGCTCCCCTCGCTCGCGTTCGTCGAACACGTCGTCGACCTCCTCGCTCGTGACGACGCGGAGCTCCGGCGCAACGCGATCGGCTGTCTGGCGGACGTCGCCCACCGCCGACCCGGAGCCGTCGAACCGGCCTGTCCGCAGGTTCGGACGGCCCTCGAGAGCGACGATCCAAAAACGCGGGCCAACGCCGCGGTGACGATCGGACGCGTCGCCGCCGCCAGCCCGTCGGTCGTCGAGCCGGTACGAGCGCGGCTGCTCGAGTTGCTCGAGGACGATCACCAGTACGTTCGGGCCAACGCCTGTATCGCGCTGGGCTACGGGAACGTCACCGAAGCGCGCGACCGTCTCTCGACGCTCGCGACCGGGGACCCGGAGCCGACCGTTCGTGATCGAGCGGCGTGGGCCTGCGGAAAACTCTCCTAGTCGAGCTGAATCGGCCGATCCGCCGAGATGCAGTCGACCCCCCACAGCCCGAGCAGCCGCGCCGTCGTCCACCGTTCGATCGCCCAGGCGTGGATCTCGAGGTCGACCCGCTTCGCCCGTTCGACGAGTCGGGTCGTCAGACACCGCCAGTAGTTCGCCCCGATGACGTCGCAGTCGAGTTCGACCGCCGTCGTCACCGGCGTCTCGAGCCGGCGGCTGACGAGGAGGCCGGTCGGCTGGTCGCGGTCGTGTTCCCGGATCGCTCGCAACTCGGGGAGCAGGAAGGAGGTGACGACGACCCGGTTCTCGACCCCGTCGAGGGCCTCGAGGACGTCCGCGGCGATCCCCTCGGCTTTCATCTCGAGGTTGATCTCGAGGTGGTCGGGGACGGCCGCGAGCATCTCCTCGAGCGTCGGGATCCGTTCTTCGGAGTCGAACACCGACAGCGAGCGCAACTCCTCGAGGGAGCTGTCGGCGACCGCTCCCTCGACCCCGGTGACGCGGTCGGTCGTCTCGTCGTGGATGACGACGAGTTCGCCCGAACCACAGCGCCGGACGTCGAACTCGACCGCGTCGGCGTGTGTCGCTGCAGACTGGACCGCGGCGATCGTGTTCTCCGGTGCCGTCGCGGCGAAACCCCGGTGGGCGATCAGACGCATTCGAGTAACGGCTCGTTCGCGGGTGACTTGAGCCTGTGGAATCGCTCCCGAACCGTGCCGTTACTCGAGCGATAGTATCGGTCTAAATAACTTTATTAAATTCGTTAGATTATATCGTCAAACAAGTTTATATAGGATCGGCATACATATAATTATCAGAGATAGAAATTATGGAAAGTAAGCAGTACTCGACCCCGGACGCCTCGACTCTGGGGCGATCGCAGTACGAAACCGGGACCGAACAGCGATCCCGGCTGCTGCTGATCGAGAACGACCCGGACGACGCGCGACGGGCCCGGGAGGCGTTCGAGACGGTCGCGACCGAGACCGAAATCGAGGTGGCGACCGACGGCGCGGCGGCCCTCGAGTTCCTGCGCGAACGGGTCGAGGAGTCCGAGCGGATCCCGGATCTCGTACTGCTGGCGCTGGACTTGCCGGAGGTCGACGGGTTCGAGTTCCTCGAGAACGTTCGGGACGACGCGGACCTCGTTCAGTTGCCGGTGCTGGTGTTGTCGGACTCGAGCGCCTCCAGCGACGTTCACGAAAGTTACGAGCGGGCCGCGAACGCGTACCTCTCGAAACCGTCCGACCCCGACGAGTTCGAGACGGTCGCGAGCGCCATCGACCGCTTCTGGCTTCGACGGGTCTCGCTTCCGCCACACGGGTTCTGATACGGATCGCCGTCGCGTTTTATCGGTGATCGCTCGGACGGACAGCGATCAACGGTACCGAACGACGACGCTCCGTCCGAGCGTCGAGTCCGAGTTCGGCGACGTCCGCCCCGAGATTGATCTACGTGGCCCTCGAGAGGAATGGTATGAGTCCACAGACAACGTTCGACGTGGAGTTTACGGATACCGTCGCGGTCGTCACGGGGGCAAGCGGCGCGCTCGGCAGCGCGGTCGTCGACCGGTTCCGTGCCGCCGGCGCGACCGTCTGTGCCGTCGACGTCGTCGAACCCGACGCCGAGGACAGCCTGCTCGAGCCCGACGATCGAACCGTCTTCTACGAGGCCGATCTCACCGACGAGAGCGAGGTCTCGACCCTCGTCGAGGACGTCGTCGACGACCACGGCCGGATCGACCACCTCTGTAACGTCGCCGGCACCTGGCGGGGCGGCCAGCCGATCGAGGAGACCGATCTCGAGGAGTTCGACATGCTCGTCGACGTCAACCTGAAGACGGCCTTCCTGGCCTCGAAACACGCCCTGCCCCACCTCCGGGAGTCCGACGGGGCGATCGTCAGCGTCAGCGCCCGCTCGTCGCTCGAGGGCGGCGAGGGCGACGGTCCCTACCGGATCACGAAGGCCGGCATCCGGCTGTTGACCGAGACGCTGGCCGCGGAGAACGCGGGCGTCGTCCGGGCGAACTGCGTGATGCCGAGCGTGATCGACACGCCGATGAACCGCGAGATGATGCCCGACGCCGACCACGACGAGTGGGTCGATCCGGAAGAGATCGCGAACGTGATGGCGTTTCTCTGCAGCGACGGGGCGGCGGTGACCAGCGGCGCGGCCGTCCCGGTGTACGGCGAGGCGTAGCGGGGGCCGTTCGGCGAGGCTCGGCGGGGTCGATTCGCTCGAGGGTGCGTGTTCATCGGTGGCGAGTAGCGTGAACTATATACTCGAGGCCGTAATCACTCAACGTAACATGGGTGTTGGTAACACAGGGGAAGGAGTTTCGGAGTTGGTCGACGAAACGAGAGAGCGGTTCTCGTCGCCGTCCGGCCAGGACCTGTTCGCGCTGCTGATCGTCCTCGGGATCGTCGTCCTCGCGCTCGATCTTGTCAGGCGGCTCGCGACGGGCGAGATGGCGTTCGGGCGGCTGTGGCGGTACACCTGGAACGGGCTGGTCGACTCGCTGTACATCGCGCTGGCGGCGATCGGGCTCTCGATGACCTACAGCATCCTCCGGTTCGCAAACTTCTCGCACGGCGATCTGGTCACGACGGGCGCGTTCTCGGGGTGGGCGGTCGCGTGGCTGATCGGCGGTTGGGGTGTCTACAGCGTCGGCGAACTCGTTCTGTTCAGTCCGACGGCGGCGGGGCCGACGGGCGGCGAACTGGGAATGAGCGTGCTGGCCTCGCCCGTCGCGATCCTGGTCGGACTCGTGGCGGCGGCGCTGTTGACCGTCGGCGTCGCGCTGGCTATCGACCGCCTCGTGTACAGACGAATGCGCGACGCGGGCGGGATCTCGCTGCTCATCGCGAGCGTCGGCGTCGCGCTCGCGCTCCGGTACATCATCGGCGTGTTCTGGACCGTCGAGTCCCACTCCGCGACGGCGAGCGCGCCGATCGTCGAGGAGCTTCCCGCGTGGCTGCCCTTCGAACGACTCAACCTCCACGAACTCACGCTCGTCGCGACGGCGGTCGGACTGATCGTCGGGCTCCACCTCCTGCTTCAGTACACGAAATTGGGGAAGGCGATGCGCGCGATGGCCGACAACAAGGATCTCGCGTTGATCACCGGCATTCCGACCGAGCGGGTGATCTTCGCGACCTGGTCGATCGGTGCGGGGCTGGCCGGCGTGGCGGGCTATCTCATCGTCCTCGATCGGGGGCAGTTCTCGATCAACATCGGCTGGTTCCTGCTCCTGTTGATCTTCGCGGCGGTGATCCTGGGCGGGATCGGCTCGATCTACGGCGCGCTGGTCGGCTCGCTCGTGATCGGGCTGACGATCAACGTCTCGCTGATCTGGATCCCGGCCGACCTCAACGAGATCGCGGCGTTTACGCTGATGATACTGATACTGATCGTCAAACCCGACGGGCTACTCGGAGGTGTTGAGACGGCATGAGCGGCGCCGATCCCGACGGCGACCCCGAAACCGACACCACGGCGGTGCCCGGGGACGACGTGCCGGACGACTCGGCGGAGGCGTCCGGCGTGACCCGGCCGAAGTGGCGTTCCGACCTCCTGTTGATCGCGAAGGTCGTCCTCGCGACGTACGTCGGCTTCTTCCTCGTCGGCGTGCTCTCCGGGGCGGGAGTCAACGCCACGGTCGGCACGATCCAGTCGATCACCTACTTCGCGGCGATATTCGCGCTGGGCGCGCTGGCGCTGAACCTCCACTGGGGGTACACCGGGATGTTCAACATCGGCATCGCCGGCTTCATGGCGATCGGGGCCTACACGATGTCGATCGCCATCGCCTCGCCGGACGGCTCGCCCGCCGGCTTCGGGCTGCCGATCCCGGTCGGCATCGTTCTCGGAGTGATCGCCGCCGGTATCGCCGGCCTTCTGCTCGTGATCCCGACGCTGCGGGTCCGAGCCGACTACTTCGCGATCGTCACCCTCGGCTTTTCGGAGATCGTCAGACTCTCGGTCCAGTCCCGGAGCCTCCGCCAGATCGGCGACACGGCCTACGGAACCGGGGGCGGACAGGGGATCAGGGCGACCCCGGTCGACAGCGTTGTCGGCTGGCTGTTCGACCAGCCGGTCGTCGGCGAACTCGGCGACGTTCTGATCGCAGTCGGTGGGACCGTCGGTATCGCCTCGTCGGTTCTGGAGCGCGGGATCTATACGCTCGTCCTGATCCTGTTCGTGATCGCCTTCTACGTCCTGTTGACCCGGATCGCCCGCTCCCCGTTCGGCCGCGTGCTGAAGGCCATCCGTGAGGACGAACTCGCGGCGAAGTCGCTCGGCAAGCGCACCGACCGCGCCAAGATCGCGGCGTTCGCGCTCGGCTGTGCGCTGATGGGGCTGGTCGGCACGCTGTGGATGGGCAGTCGAACCCACATCAGCCCGAACCACTTCATGCCGCTGATCACGTTCTACGTCTTCGTCGCGCTGATCGTCGGCGGCGCGGGGTCGAACACCGGCAGCGTCATCGGCGGGTTCGCCTTCGCCGCCTTCATCTTCGAGGGGCCCCGTTTCGTCCGGACGATGGTCCGTGCGAACCTCGGGACCGACTTCCCGCGGACCGCCTACGGCGCGTTCGCCGAACTCGGTGCCGGCGATCCGTCGGCCCTGATCGGCTACGTGCTCTACCAGCAGGCCGACGAGGTACGGTACATCGTGCTCGGCGTCGTGCTCATCGTCCTCATGATCAAGCGCCCCGACGGGCTGCTGGGCCACCGCAAGGAGATCTCGGCGGGCGTCGACCTGAGCCGTCGCGGCCCGGTTGCCGACGGCGGACGACCGGCGGTCGGGAGCGACGACCCCTCGAGCGACGGAACCGGGACGAACGAACCTCCCGCGACGAACGGAGGTGACCGCGATGAGTGACCTCGAGCCAGGCGCCGACCCGGGAGCCGACCGTAGCGAGGGCGACGACGATCGGGTAGATCGCGCCGTCGAGGACGCCGTTCTGGAGGTCCAGAACTTAGAGAAGCGCTTCGGCGGGATCGTCGCGGTCGACGGCGCGAGCTTCGCGGTCGAGCGGGGATCGATCACCGGACTGATCGGGCCGAACGGGGCCGGCAAGTCGACGACGTTCAACTGTATCACCGGCGTCCACCGGCCCGACGGCGGACGAGTCGTCTTCGACGGTGAGGAGATTACCGGTGAGCAGCCCCACCAGGTCGCGAACCGCGGGCTGGTCCGAACGTTCCAGATCGCCCGCGAACTGCCGGAGATGACCGTCCTCGAGAACATGATGCTCGCGCCGAAGGGACAGCGCGGCGAGTCGCTGTGGCGGTCCGTGTTGCCGTACTTCCGCGGGGAGGTGATCGACCAGGAACGGGAGCTTCGCGAGCGGGCCTGGGAGACCCTCGAGTTCTTCGAGATCGACCACCTGGCCGAGGAGTACGCGAAGAACCTCTCGGGCGGCCAGCGGAAGTTACTGGAACTCGCGCGAGCCCTGCAGACCGAGCCGGAGATGCTCATGCTCGACGAGCCGATGGCCGGCGTCAACCCGACCCTCGAGAAGAAGCTCCTCGAGCACATCCACGAGCTGCGCGAACAGGGGTACAGCTTCCTCATCGTCGAACACGACATGGACGTCATCATGAACAACTGCGAGCGCGTGATCGTCATGCACCAGGGCGCCGTCCTCGACGAGGGGGCGCCGACGGAGATCCAGTCGAACGAGCAGGTGATCGAGGCGTACCTCGGAGGTGAGATCTGATGGCCATCCTCGACGTCTCCGGGCTGGACGCCGGCTACGGCGACCTCCAGATCATCGACGACGTCGACCTCGCGGTCGGCGAGGGCGAGTACGTCACCATCGTCGGCCCGAACGGGGCCGGCAAGTCAACGGTGATGAAGTCCGTCTTCGGGCTGACCGTCCATATGGGCGGCTCGATCGAGTTCGCCGGCGAGGAGATCAGCGGCTACCGACCGGAGGAGATCATCACGACCGGGATCGGCTACGTTCCCCAGAACGACAACGTCTTCCCGTCGCTGTCGGTCCTCGAGAACCTCGAGATGGGCGCCTATATTCTGGACGACGTTCCGCAGGATCGACTCGAGCGGATCTTCGATCGGTTCCCGATCCTCGAGGAGCGCCGGAGTCAGGCGGCCGGCGACCTGAGCGGGGGCCAGCGACAGATGCTGGCGATGGGGCGGGCGCTGATGCTCGATCCCGATCTCCTCCTGCTGGACGAGCCGAGCGCCGGGCTCGCGCCGGACCTCGTCGGGGAGATGTTCGACCGGATCGATCAGATCAACGCGGACGGTACCGGGGTGTTGCTGGTCGAACAGAACGCCAAGGAGGCGCTGCGGCGCTGTGACAGGGGCTACGTCCTGGTCCAGGGACAGAACCGGTACGTCGACAGCGGCGAGGCGCTGCTCGCGAACGAACAGGTCCGACAGGACTTCCTGGGCGGCTAGCGGGGCGCCCGCTGGAGCGAGCCGTCGCTCGAATCGCTTTTGCGGTATCGAAAAAGATTGCCGGTCCGATCAGGCCTCGTACTCGACCGTGTCCTCGACGTCGTAGCCGTCCTCGTGGTACCGACCGATCTCGTAGGTGACCGCTACCTGGTCGCCGTTGTCGTCGAACTCGACGGGCCCGGACGCCCCGCGGTACTGGATCTCGTCCCCGTTGGCGGCCATCTCGAGGCCCTCGCCCAAGTTCTCGGGCGTGACCTCCTCGCCGTCGGGGTTTGCCACCTCGCGGACGTGTTCGGCGATGGCGGCGCCGTCGATCTCGCCCGCGGCGAGGGTCGCGAGGATGAGCACCGCCGTCGCGTCGTAGGCCTGGGCGTTGAACACGCCGGGTGCACTGTCGTACTCCTCCTCGTAGAGGTCGGTGAAGTGGCCGGCGCCGTCGCCGCCGGCGCCGGGTGCAGTCCCCATCACGTTCTCCATCGGGTTGTCGACCTGGCCGGGCAGCGACGGGTCGATGAGGCCGTCCGGCACGAGGATCGTCGTCCCGTCGTCGAAGTCGGTGTAGAAGTCCCGGAAGATGACCTGGCCGCTCTCCGGGTAGCCCACGACCATCAGCAGGTCGGGCTCCTCGCCGACCGTGCTCTCGAGTTCGGAGTCGTAGGAGGCCTGCTCGGGCTCGAAGGGAACTTCCTCGAGGACCTCGGCGCCGCGGTCCTCACAGCCCGCGACGAACACGTCGTTGAGTCCCTGGCCGTAGTCGTTGTTCAGGTACATCGTGGCGACCGACTCGGCGCCCTCCTGTTCGACGGCGATCTCGGCCATCGCGTCGCCCTGCCACTCGTCGCTGGGCGCGGTTCGCAGCAGGTAGTCGCCGGGCATATCCGTGATGTCGGGCGAGGTGCTGGCCGGCGAGATCGCGACGACCTCGCCGTCGTACCAGACGTCCTCCGCGCAGGTGATCGTCACGTCCGAGGCGGCCGCGCCAGTTACGGCCGGGTAGCCCGCGTCGAGCAGCGCCTCGGCGCGGCTGACGCCGACGTCGGGCGTCGTCTCGGTGTCCTCGCGCCGAACGTCGATCTCGAAGTCGACGCCCTCGTTCGCGAGCTGGATCGCCGGCAGTTCGGCCGCGTCGGCGATCGGCGTTCCCAGATCCCCGAGGTCGCCCGACTCCGGCTGGAGGACACCGATCATCGCGTCGGCGTCACCGTTGTCGTCCGCGTCGGCCTCGCCGTTGCCCGCGCCGATGGCGTCCAGACAGCCCGCGAGCGAGAACGTTCCCGCCGCGCCGATTCCCCCCAGTACTTGCCGTCGGTTTGGTTCCCCTACCATGGTGTATGGTGCCACCTTCCAATATAAAGAGTTTCTGTGAACGATAACACGTATTTTCTCGAGAAAGAAAGTCTGACCGCAACAACGGCCGGACGGGACGGCACGGCGTCGGCGCTTCCGTGGCCGTTTCGTGCGTGCCGTGACCGGAACGCCGGCTCGAGGGACGAACGGACGTCGAAAAATCCGAGGGCGACCGATCAGCATAATTCGAGGTGGAGCCTCCGACCTCAAGGAGCGAGCGAAGCGAGTGAGTTGGTCGGAGAGGAAACCGACAATGGACGACGCAACCGCACGACGATAGCCACCCGACTCCCAAGCGTATAAGCACCGCTAGACAGTAGTCTGAAACATGGAGGTTCGTCGAACCGCGCCGGTCAAACTCATCGTTCCCGATGAGCGCCGCAACGACCTCGCCAGAACCGTCGGTTCTGGCTGGCTCACGAGT
>NZ_JBLRWX010000056.1:0-23762 GCF_047921035.1 Natronococcus sp. | reverse complement strand
ACCTCGGCGACGACGAGGACGACGATCTCGGCGACGATGACGAGGACGACGATCTCGGCGACGATGACGAGGACGACGACCTCGGCGACGACGACGAGGACGACGACCTCGGCGACGACGACGAGGACGACGCTCTCGGGGACGACTGAGCAGGCTGACGCAGTGGGCTGACGTCAGTTTGGGGTCTTCCCTTTTCGACCGTTCGAGCCGATAGCCGTACGTGTATCGCGAGTACCCGGTCCGACGTCCGGTCGCCGGGAACCATGGTGTGTCACGACTGCGGGGCGACGTGGTGGTCGCTATCCGCTCGTTTCTCTCGGGAGCCCGAATCCCAACCGCTTATATCGCTCGATGGACGACTCGTACTCGAGGGCACGTAGCTCAGTCCGGAAAGAGCGTCGGACTTCTAATCCGACGGTCGTGGGTTCAAATCCCATCGTGCCCGTGCAGCGAACGACGTGAGCGAACCGGCACGTGGGATTTGAACCAGGGAGCAGCTTCGCTGCGACTGTGGTTCAAATCCCATCGTGCCCGCTGATTCTGCGACGACGGGGCGAGTGGAGGAGGATAGAGGTCAGCCAGTTACGGCTCCCGATCGCGTCTAGCTTATAACACCCTGAGGTGCGTCCGCAACCGTCGATCAGCACCAGTTGTACCACCGCGAACGATTTGATAACCGGATAAATCCAATAGAAATCCTAACTATATAGGTCGTTCCGACCTCTCGATCGGCCCGACAGCCATCGCACTGTGCAGGCCGCCGATACAACTCCCTCGAGTCGTTGTCACGGGTATGGACGAGACGATCGCCGCCGCGGACACGTTCGCCGAACAGGCTCGACGGCGCGCGGAAACCGAACGGGAGGCCGTCGAGTGGGCCGTCGACGAACTCGCCTCCGCGATCGACGACCGGGGAGTCGACCTCGAGCCCCTGCTCGAGTACGCCCGGCGGAGCCGCGAGAGCCTGCCGGATCGCCACCGACGGGCCTACGAGGCGATGACCGCGGCCTTCGACGTCGATCCGGCCCTCTACGAGGTGTACGTCTTCGCGTACTCGGAACTCTGCGAGGAACTGGCCGACGGACGGGGGCGCTCCGAGAAGAACCCGAAGGGATGTACGAACGTACTCGTCGCCCCACCGGATTCCGAACCGCCCGCCGACGTCGGATCCGATTCGACGACCGAGGGACCGCTCGTCCTCAAGAACCGGGACATCGCGGGTCGAGGAACCCGTCCGAAGTCGGTCGTCGAACAGCCGCCGATCGACGACTACCACGGGTTTCTGACCGTCGACACCTGCGGAACGATCTCGATCTTCAAGGGAGTCAACGACCGGGGGCTGGTCGCGGCGAACACCTACATCGACAGCGAGCGAGACGACGTCGATCCCGAGGATCAGCTTCGAAACGGAACCGTCATCCGGATCGTGTTAGAGGAGTGTGCCACCGTCGGGGAGGCCCGGTCGCTGCTCGAGTCCGTCCCGACCCGCCAGCTGTGCGGGCAGACGCTGTTTCTCGCCGACGAAACCGACGCCGTCTTGCTCGAGGTCGACCCGGTGGCCGAGCGAATTGCCGTAGACGACGCACCCGTCGTCGCACGAACGAACCACTTCGTGCTGTCGGACTCGACCGAGACCGAGAGCTCGATCAGGCGGCGACGCCGGGCGCTGTCGCTGCTCGAGAACGACGAGTATCCCGATCGGGACGAGCTGTGGGCGGTCGCTCGGGACCACGAGAACGGTCCCGGCGACGATTCGATCTGTCGACATCCCGAACCCGAAACGGACGAGCCGCACGCGTTCGGCCAGCTGACGACCGCGAGTGCAGCCGTTTTCGAGGGTGGATCGCCGGAGATCGAAGTCGCGATGGGCAACCCCTGTGAGGGAGAGCGCACGCGGTGGTCGTTCGGCGAGGAGATCCCGACCGATCTTCGGACGGGACGGCGGTGGCTCGATCGGCACTGACTTTCTCCCGCGGCTTTCGCCTCGCAATACTTTGACTACCGACTTCGGACGCCTGGACCCGGAAAATAGGCCTTCAGGCTCGAACGCGCGATCGGTCCAGATCGGCCTCGAGCTGTCTCGCGGCCTCGAGTCGTAGTCGCTTCGCCTGACGTTTCGTCACCCGCGAATCCGGGAGTCGATCCGCCAGCGGGTCGTACTCGTCGGGGGCGAACCCGAGCTCCCGCAGGTAGCGTCGCACGCTCGAGTTCGCCAGTCCGTCGTGGATCGCGGCGTCGGTAACCGATTCGACGGTTTCGAACTCGGGGAGCGGCATCTCTTCGCCGGTGGCGTCCGCCGACGGCTCGGCGCTGCCGATGACCGTACCACGGGCATCGGCGTGCGTGACGATCGATCGCACCGTCTCGGCTAGCCGAAGTATCTGACTCGGGAGGGCTGCGTCCGGCGACCGCCACTCGACCGTCGGCATCGCGCGACGGAGCCGAACCGGAGTCCAGACCGCGTCGTAGGGATCGAACTCGTCGTCGAACTCGGACGGCTCGACGCCGCGCTCGAGGGCCCGCTCGCGGAACCCGTCGTAGGCGTCCTCGAGGTGGCGCTCCCACTCGGCGACGCTGTCGACGTAGGGCCAGAGCTGCCCCTGTTCGGGACAGGCGTCGTAACACGATCGTCGATAGAGGTAGGGGCGCGCACACGCGGCAATCCGCTCGCCGCGGTAGTGCGACGAACTGTTGACCAGGGCGAACGCGGGGTCGATCGCCGTCAGGGCGTTGAGCTGATCGGCGACGTTCGACTGCTCGAAGTGCATGTGGGTGCCGGCACAGACGCGGGCGTCGTCGAACGTCGGCCCCACGATCCGTCGCTGGAGGTCGGTCCCGCGCTTCTCCCGGTAGGGGACTTCGGCCGGCGAGGCGTACAGCGGGGTCGCCAGCGGAACGAGTCGCTTGTTCCGTGCGCGTGCTGCGTCGACGACGTGCTCGATCCGATCGAGAAACTCCTCGCGGAGTTCGGTCATCGACGTACACGGGGTGGTCTTGATCTCGAGCATCGGCTCGACGAACTCGGGGTCGATCCCGTCCGAGACGTCGAGCAGTGTTCCGGGTGGTACCAGATCGCCGTCGTCGTCGACGACCCAGTACTCCACCTCGAGGCTGGTTTTCATGGGGGTATCTCCGTTGAGCTGCGGTATCGGTCGGCCCTCGGACGAGTCGTCTTCGGGCCGGCGCTCCAATCGGACGCGATCGGTCAAACCGTCGGACGGCGTCCGATTTTCTCTCGGGATGCTGGCTAAGCCAGTTCGGCGTGAACCGCTTGAGCCTGCATATGAAGGGAGACGACACCCGCTCGATAGCGCGGAAGGAGCGTTACAGCCGCGAGAGCGCCGATTTCGGGAGGTTTTCTCGAGAAATATTTCGGTTACGGTTCCGGCGGCGGCCGGAGCCAGCAGGGACGATCCGATATCTCCGCCAGCAGCAGTCTCTCGAGGGGGCCGGATCGAGACGGAACCCGTTCCTGAATCCGAGTTAATATAATTAATTATTTATGTAAAACAATATAGGGTGGCGTATGAACGGTTCAAACGGCCACGGTAGTGTCCGATTCGGTCGGCGAACGTTCGTCTCGCTGCTGGGAGCGGGTGCGGGAACGCTTGCGTTGTCCGGGTCGGGGACCGCATCGACGGCGGAGACCGCCTCGGACGATTCGCTCGAGGCGTTGTCGTTCTACTCGACGGCGAGCCAGGTTGACGCGGACGGGGAGCCGCTGACCGACCCCGAACACGTCGTGGCGTTGGCTTCCGAAGACGCGTACGTGATGACCGCCTCGGAGGAAACGGACGAAGCGGACGTCACGTTCTACGACGAGGAGCGAATCCCGCTCGTGTCCCAGGACGGTTCCGTGATGGGAATCGGCTCGGCGGGGTTCGTCAGCGACGAACGCGGCGGCTTCTCCGAGGGGAACGAGCAGTTCCTGCTCAACGCCTGGGACGACCTGCTGGGTGGCGATGGAACGGTGCTGTGGGACGAGAGCCACGGGCAGTACTGGTCCCTCGAGCGCCACAGCGTCTTCCGGGAGTACGCCGACGCAAACGGCTACGATCTGCGGGCGCTGACGGAGTTCGACGACGGCGGTGAGCCCGAACTCGAGTTCTACTCGACGGCGAGTCAGGTCGCCCCCGACGGCGGCGCGCTGACCGACGACGAGACGGTTCTCGTCTCCGCCGAGGGGACGGCCGAGAACGTCGACGGGAACGACGACGGCGCGTACCTGTACGCCGATGACGAGCGAATCCCGCTGGTCTCGCGGGACGGCTCCGTGATCGGGTTCGGCGCGCCGCTGGTCGACGACGACAATACACACGACGAGAACGACGCGTTCGTCCGCTCGCTGTGGGACGAGGTGATCGACGGGGACACCGTCTACTGGGACGAGAGCCACGGTCAGTACTACGGGAGCTGGCAGTTCGCGGACTTCATCGCCGACGCCGAGGCGGACGGGTACGACGTCTCGGGAACTGACGACCTGCTCGACGCGCTCGAGGACGACGCCGACGCGGTCGTGATCACGACCCCCGAGCAGCCGTTTACGGGCGAGGAACTCGAGGCGCTGGCGTCGTTCGTCGACGACGGCGGGGTCGTCTTCTTCCACGACCAGTCGGAGTTCGGCGGACACGACGAGACGGCGAACCTGAACGAGATCGCCGACTCCCTCGACCTCGCCTTCCGGTTCAACGCCGACCAGGTCGAGGATACGGAGACCGGGTGGGCCGACCACGTCCTCACGACGACGGACTTCGACGCGTCGCGCGTCGAGGGAGGGGATCCCGAACTCGGTCTCGCGGACGCCGACGGGCTCGTGATCACAACGCCCGCCCGTCCGTTCTGGGGCGAGGAACTCGAGATCCTCGAGTCGTTCGTCGACGACGGTGGAGCCGTCTTCCTGTTCGACCAGTCCGACTTCGGCGGCAACGATCGGACCGAGAACCTGAACGAGATCGCCGACACTCTCGACCTCGCGTTCCGGTTCAACGGCGGACAGGTCGAGGACGAGGTCCAGAACGACGGACCCGAGTACGTCCCCGTCTCGCGGGAGTTCTCGGACGCGTTCGACTACTTCGACGACCGCGAGGGAATCGGCATCGAGTTCGAGGCCGGCGAGACCTACCACGGGCGGGTCGTCCGGGTCTTCGACGGCGACACCTTCGAAGTCGAGTTCGACTCCGAGTTCGGCTACCGCGAGACGATCCGACACATCGGGATCGACACCGCCGAAACCCCGCCGGCGGAGAACGACCCGGAGGAGTGGTTCGGCATCCCCGACGACGCGGACGACCACCTCTACGACTGGGGCGCCGAAGCGACGGAGTTCTCGCTGGATCTGATGGCCCCCGACGATGCTGAGGCGGGCGAGGGGGACATCGACGGCCGTCACGTCGAGTTGACGTTCGATACCGACGAGCCGCTGCGCGGGAACTACGGCCGGCTGCTGATGTACATGCACTACGATCCCGACGACTTTGCGGCCGACTTCGAAACCGGCGATTTCTCGGTGAACTACAACCGCCAGATGGTCGAGGAGGGGTACGCTCGTATCTACTCCTCGGGCTTCTCGAAACACGACGAGTGGGCCGAGTTCGAGGAGGCGGCCCTCGAAGCCGGGCGGGGAATCTGGTCGGCGGCCGACTTCGACGCCCTCGAGGAGATCCGCAACGACCCCGTCGAGGAGCTGTTCGTGCCCAGTGCCCGCAGCGTCAGAAGCGCTCGCGGCCGCGACGGCGGTCGACTCGCCGACGACCGCGTTCCGGTTCGAGCCGTCGACACCGCAACGCAGGAGCTCGGCGACGGCGGCGTCGCCTACGAGGACGAGGGGGCGCCGCTGGTCGCCGTCGACGAGACCAAGCGCCTCGCGCTGGTCGGCGGACTCGCGATCCACGAGCGCTACGAGGAAGCGGAAGGATTCGACGCGGATACGAGCGAGTACGGCAACTTCCCGTTCCTCGCGAACCTGATCGAGCACCTCTCCGAGGCTGACGGCGACGTGCTCATCGCCGGCGGCCAGGGCCAGTTCGACATCCCCGGCTCGATCACGCTCGAGCGCTGCCAGTACTTCCTGCGCTACCTCGAGGGCGTCGGCCTCCGGCTGCGCCAGAGCAACGACCTGGCGTCGACGCTGCCCGCCGAGGACGAGACGCCGCGGGCGATTCTCGTGACGGCTCCCGCCCGCGAGTTCGATCTCGAGGAGATCCTCGCGCTCCGGCGGTACCGAAACCGGGGCGGCGCGGTCGTCCTGCTCGGCAGCGCCGAGACGCCAGCGGCGCAGGTCGACGACCTGAACGATCTGGCGTGGCGGCTCAACACCGACCTTCGGTTCAACGACGACGAACTGCGCGACGAGACGAACAACGTCGGCGACGACCCCGCGGTGCTCGAGACGGACGCGCTCGAGGCGTCGTTCCCCCTGTTCGACGCCTACGAACCCGAGACGGACGGAGACGATCACCCGGGACGGGGACAGCCGTCGCCGCCCGGCAGAGCCCGCGGCCGAGACTGACGGAGGATCGAATCGGTTTCCGACTTCGGAATTCCGTTCCGTTGACGCGTCGGGCCGCGACTTATCTCGTCTCGGGGCCTACGACCGGGTATGACCGCACGGGTGTCCGGCGCGACGAGGCGGCGGTTCCTCTCGAGCGCCGCCGTCACACTCGGGGGCGTTCTCGTGGCCGGCTGCGCGGGCCGAGAGGAGGGAGACGGCGACACCCACGAGGATCCGGAGCCGATCGTCGACGAGGCGGAAACCCTCGAGAACGACACCGACCCCGACGCCTGGCGGGACGTCGGGGAGATCCGACTCGACGCCTACGTCGGCGGCTGGGTTGGCGTCGAACCGGCCCACGTCGACCGCGTCGAGAACCCGACGCTCGTGCTGTTCGAGGGTCGATCGTATGAGATCACCATCGCGAACCGGGACAACGTCAAGCACAACCTGGCGATCTGGGACGCGGAAGACGAGCGTGTCGAGGAGTACGCGACCGACGTCGTCGCCGCCACCGGGACGACCGAGACGCTGTCGTTCACCGCGACCGACGCGATGACGACCTACATCTGCGAGCACCAGCCCCGGATCCAGCTCGGCGACCTCGAGGTCGTCGCCGACGAGTGACCGTCCTCGACGCGACCGTTAGCGAACGACGGTTACCGGAACCGGCGCGCGGCGGACGATCTTCTCGGCGACGCTGCCCAGCAGGACGCGGGAGACGCCCTCCCGACCGTGGCTGCCGATGACGATGTGGTCGACGTTGTGCTCCTCGGCGAACTCGACGACCTCACGTTCGGGTTTGCCGACGGCGGTCTCCGTTCGAAATTCGACGTCGGTGGTATCGAGCGGTTCCGTAACGTCCTCGAGAGAACTCGAGGCCTCCTCCTCCCGATCGCGAAGCGCCTCCTGCAGGAGGTTGATGCCGGCCTCGGTCGAGCCGCCCGCGGCCTCGACGACGCGCAGCAGGACGATCTCCTCGTCGGCGTGGGAGTCGAACGCGTACTCTACGGCCTTCTGTGCCGACGCCGAACCGTCGTATGCGACGAGTACTGTCATACGCTACCCTACCCAGTTCCGAACCATAAACGCGATGCACGAACCGTGCCGTCGGTCCTCGATCCGACTTCGTCTCCGTGCGAGGAGCTTCCCGGAGAGTCACCGGGGTGTCGTTTCGACTCGAGGCGACCGACGCGACTCACTCCGTTCGCCGCGGATGCTATTCGTTAAACCCGTCCTCAAACCGGAACGTACCATCTCGCTGCACCACTTCGCCGTCGATCTCGATACGGGAGTCCTCGCTCATGTCGACGATCATGTCGACGTGGACGGCCGACTCGTTTGCCTCGTTGCCCTCGCCGACGGTGTCGTCGTAGGCCCGGCCGACCGCCATGTGGACGGTGTCGCCCATCTTCTCGTCGAACAGCATGTTGTACGTAAAGCGGTCGATGTCGCGGTTCATCCCGATGCCGAGTTCGCCCAGTCGGCGGGCGCCGTCGTCGGTCTCGAGCACGTTCGTCAGGACCTCCTCGTTCTTCGCGGCGGAGTGGGAGACGACCTCGCCGCCCTCGAACTCGAGGGAGACGTCCGTGATCTCCCGTCCCTGGTGGTACAGCGGCATGTCGAACAGCACCTCGCCCTCGACGGAGTCGGGCTCGGGAGCCGTGAAGACCTCGCCGCCGGGGAGGTTGTGCTTCCCGTGGTCGTTGATGGTCGGGTTACCGTCGATCGACATCGTGACGTCGGTGGTGTCACCGCTCTTGATCCGGATCTCCTCGCCGGCGTCCATCAGCTCGACCATGTTCTCCTGGTGGTCGCGCTGGGCCTCCCAGTCCTTGTTGACGGCGTCCCAGACGAACCCCTCGTAGGCCTCGGTACTCATCTCGGCGAGCTGGGCGTTCGCGGGCGCGGGGAACTGCGTGAGACACCAGCGGGTCGAGAGCCGTTCCTCGAGGATCGGCTGGTGGGCCTGTCGGTACGCCGCCTGGGTCTCGGGGTCGACGTCGCTGGTCTGGGTGACGTTGTCGCTGGCCCGAATCGCGATGTAGACGTCGGTGTTCTCGATGAGCGCGAGTTCGTGTTCTGGCGTGTCGAACCCCTCCTCGGCCGCGCGAAGGTAGGCGCGCTGTTGTCGCTCGCCGGTTCGCTGGCTGGTCGTGATCGGGTTCGCCCCGCGGTCGCCGATCACCTCGTGGAGGGCGACGACCAGATCCTCGGCGACGGGGTGGGCGTCGACGACGACGTTGTCCCCTTCCTGCAGATCGACGGAGTGGTTCGCGACGATCTCGGCGTGCTCGCGGATGCGTGGGTCCATGTGTCACGACTCTCGGCGCTTCGGAATACCGTTTTCGAATCGAAATCCGCGCCGTCGGTCACTCCCCCCGGTTCGCGAGAAAGATCCCGAGGTAGATCGAGGCGACCGCGCAGGCGACCCCGAGGAGGAACGCGAGCGTGAACGGCGACTCGAGCGAGAACGCGGCCGCCTCGCCCGTCACCCAGCCGACGAACCCGGTTACGACGAGGCCGACCGCGGCGAGTCGCAAGACGGTGATGAGCTGCCGTGCGTTCATGGCGGACGATAGCGAACCGGCGGTACATATTTTCTCGCCGACTTGGGAACGTCGGCTATTTGACGGCCCGCCGGCTACCCGTTCCCATGATCGATCTGCGCTCGGACACCGTGACGAAACCCGACGACGAGATGCGGGAGGCAGCCGCCGCGGCCGAGGTCGGCGACGACGTCTACGGCGAGGACCCGACGGTGAACGACCTCGAGGCCCGCGCGGCCGAGCGGGTCGGCACGGAGGCCGCACTGTACGTGCCGACGGGAACGATGGGCAACCAGATCGCGGCGCGAGTCCACACCGAGCGCGGCCAGGAGGTGCTCGCCGATCGCAAGAGCCACGTCGTGAAGTACGAACTCGGCGGGCTCGCACAGCTGGCGGGGCTGCAGGTGCGGATGCTCGACGCCGACCCGCGGGGCGTGCCGACGCCCGAGCAGGTCGACGCGAGCTACGTCGCGGAGGACCTCCACCGCCCGGGGACCGGCTTGCTCTGTCTCGAGAACACCCACAACGCTCGCGGCGGGCTCGCGATCGAACCCGAAAAGATCGAAGCCGCGGCCAACGCTGCTCACGACCGCAACGTTCCAGTCCACGTCGACGGCGCGCGGATCTTCAACGCCGCGACGGCGCTGGACGTTCCCGTCACCGATCTCACCGAGCCCGTCGATTCGGTCATGTTCTGTCTCTCGAAGGGCCTTGGCGCCCCCGTCGGCTCGATGCTCGCGGGCTCCGAGGAGTTCATCGAGCGCGCTCGCCGGGTCCGCAAACTGTTCGGCGGCGGGATGCGCCAGGCCGGGATCGTCGCCGCGCCCGGGCTGCGGGCTCTCGAGAACGTCGACGACCTCGAGACCGACCACGAGAACGCGCGCCTGTTAGCCGACGGGCTCGGCGAGATCGAGTGTCTCGAGGTCCAGCGTCCGGAGACGAACATCGTCCTCGTAGACGTCTCGGGGCTCGGTCTGACCAGCGAGGACGTCCTCGAGCGACTGGGAGAGGACGTTCGGCCGTCGGCGTTCGGCGAGACCACGCTCCGATTCTGTACGCATCGCTGCGTTTCGCGGAACGACATCGAGAAGGCGGTCGATCTGGTCGGCGAACGCCTCGAGTAACTTAGCGTCCCTCCATCCCGTCGCGGAACTCGAGGATCGTTCGCCGCAACAGCAGGTAGGTGAAGAAGATCAGCGCGAGCAGGATCAGGACGATCGCGATGATAACCGGATCGTCGGGGAGGAAACTCGTCATACCCGGCCAGTACAGCACGACCCGGCAAAGTCGTTTCGACGTTTTGTTTCCTACACTCTCTTCGTGTAACTCAGTTGGGTGAAACCGATCTTTCAGCTTGCCGAGCGGCTATTACCTGCCGGCGCGTAGGTCGAGTCGGCCTCGGCGATCGTCTGCCCGTCGACCGGGGCCACACGGGACGTTCGCCGTCGGCTCGCTGGACCGACGGTCGGACGAACGGGGACCGCGACCCGCTCCCGCTGGCGCCGGTCGTTTCGTCGCGGTCCTCGCTTCCGTTTTCACTCCGGCCGGACACCGATCGTCTCGAGGACGGTTCCGTCCGGCTCCCGGAGCTCGCCCGAGAGCCCGTCGCCGTCGCGCTCGAGGACGGCGAAGCCCGGTCGATTGCCGCGGGGCTGGGCGTGGCTACCGGGGTTGAGCAGGACGACGTCGTCGGTTTCGACGACGGTCGGCCGGTGGCTGTGTCCCGAGACGACGACGTCGGCGTCCCGCGACCGGCCGAACATCGCCAGTCCGGTCGCCCCGCCTTCGCGTCGGTGCGTGACGGCGAAGCGAACCCCGCCCGCCTCGACGACGCGGGCCGTCGGCAGCCGGTCTTTGACTGCGGGGCTGTCGGCGTTGCCGTGGACGGCGAACAGTCGGTTGCACTCGCCCCGGAAGGCCTCTAGGGCGGACGGACTCGTGAAGTCGCCGGCGTGGATCACCGTTTCTGCGTTCCGGGTGGCCTCGAGGGCCTCGCCCTCGAGTTCATGGCCGTCGCCGCTGTGGGTGTCCGAGAAGATCGCGATCATAGCCGGAGTTCGGTCCGCGGGGGTAACGTCCCTTTCGCCTTCCGTCGTTCAGCTCTCGTTCGCCCCGTCGTAGATCGCCACGATCGTCGATCCCGACGGGCGATCGCCCAGCGTCGCCGACACCGTCGTCGCCTCGAGATCCACCGTCGACTCGAGGCGCTCCCAGCCGTCGTCCGTTTCAACCGCGATCCCGACGTCGGTCGGGCTCGCGCCGGGCGGCAGCGCCGAGGGGTCGTAGACGAGTTCGACCCGGAACGCATCGACGGCCCGCAGCTCCTCGAGTCCGACGAGTTCGATCGAATCCGCGAGCGCGGTCGCCGTCGGATCGCGGCTGCTGCGCTCGAGGCCGAACTCGTCGGGAACGACGCCCGCGACGACCTCGGCGCGAGCGCCCGCGCGTTCGAGGGTAAACTCCACGACGTCACCGGAATCGTAACCGGGGATAGCCATACTCGAGGCGAAGCCCTCGAGGGGTATGTCGCTGTAGCGCGCGCACGCCGGCTGTGCGGACGTCTCCCACGGATCGGATGCGTTCGGTGTCGCCGATTCCGACGGCGCCGTCGGGGTCGGAGACGAATCCTTTTATCGTAGCGGGAACCACTCAGTACCGTGTCCGAGACAGCCGGGTACATGCGATTCTTTCCGTACGAGCGACCCTACGAGAACCAGCGCGAGGCGATGGACCGCATCTACAATGCGCTGGTTCGGGACCAGGACGTCCTGTTCGAGGGCGCCTGCGGGACCGGCAAGACCCTCTCCTCGCTCGTTCCCGCCCTCGAGGTCGCCCGCGAGCAGGACAAGACCGTCGTCATCACGACGAACGTCCACCAGCAGATGCGCCAGTTCGTCGAAGAGGCCCGGGAGATCACCCTCGAGGAGTCGATCCGGGCGGTCGTGTTCAAGGGGAAGGGGTCGATGTGTCACATCGACGTCGGCTACGAGGAGTGTCAGACCCTGCGGGACAACACCCGGGCCGTCGTCGACGCCGAGCGCGACCGCGAACAGTTAGAGCGCCGCCAGCGGGAACTGCTCGCCGAGAGCCAGGAGGGAAGCGACGGCGGGTCGGCCGCGGACGCCCGCAGCGCCGTCATGGACGAACTCGAGTCGATCGAGGACCGCCTCGAGGACCTCGAGGAGCAGAACGTCTGTGACTACTACCGAAACAACCTCACGGGGGATACGGACGACTTCTTCGCCTGGCTGTTCGACGATGTCCGCACGCCCGAGGAGATCTACGAGTACGCCGAACAGCGCGAGTTCTGCGGCTACGAACTGCTCAAGGAGGGGATCGAGGGCGTCGACCTCGTCGTCTGTAACTACCACCACCTGCTCGACTCGACGATCCGCGAGCAGTTCTTCCGCTGGCTCGGCCGCGACCCCGAGGACGTGATCGCGGTCTTCGACGAGGCTCACAACGTCGAGGACGCCGCCCGCGAGCACGCGACCCGAACCTGCTCGGAGCGCACCTTCGACTCGGCGCTGGACGAACTCGCCGACAGCGACGATCCGCGAGCCGAGGACGCGACCAACGTCCTCTCGGCGTTTCACCGCGCGCTGGTCGAGACCTACGAGGATTCCTTTAGGTTCGGCGAGCGCGAACGGATCGGCGAGAGCTGGGCGGACGTCCCGATCGCGAACGAGGATCGACGCGACGAACTCACCCTCGAGTTCCTCCAGCGCTATTCGGGACAGGGGATCGACGACGACCTCGAGGCCGCGATGGCGCTCGGCCAGGAGTTAGACGAGGAGTACGAGGAGGCCTACCGCGAGGGCGAGACGGCAACGCGAACGGAGTGTCAGACCCTGCAGGCGGCCGGCTTCGTCGGCGCCTGGATGGACGAGGGGACGAAGGAGGGACTGTACCCCGTCGTCTCCGTTACGCGAGACGCCGGCACCGACGAGATCTACGGCCGCGCGGAGCTGTACACCTGTCTCCCCCGCCAGGTGACCGGACGGCTGTTCGAGGAGGTCTCGGCGACGATCCTGATGAGCGCGACCCTGCAGCCGTTCGACGTCACGGAGGACGTGCTCGGACTCGAGGATCCGATCACGATGGCCTACGGGCTCGAGTTCCCCGAGGAACACCGTCGCACGTACGCCGTCGAAACGCCGCCGCTGTTTTCGTCGGATCGGGAGGATCCCGCCGTCCAGGAGACCGTCGCCGAGACGCTCGACGACGCGGTCCGGATGACCGCCGGCAACACGCTCGCGTTCTTTCCGAACTACGGCGAGGCGAGCCGGTACGCGGAACGGCTCGAGCGCCGCGAGTCGGCGACAGTCTACCTCGACGAACCCGGCGTCGCCGTCGAGGAGCTTCGCCGGGAGTTCGTCGAGGACGACGACGGAGTCCTCTGTACCTCGCTGTGGGGGACCCTCGCGGAGGGCGTGAGTTTCGACGGCGACCACGCCCGAACGGTACTGGTCGTCGGCGTTCCCTACCCGCACCTCGACGACCGGGCCGAGGCGGTTCAGGAGGCCTACGACGCCGCCTTCGAGGGGACCGACACCGGCTGGCGCTACGCCGTCGAGATCCCGACCGTCCGCAAGACCCGCCAGGCGCTCGGTCGAGTGCTTCGATCGCCGGAAGACATCGCCGTCCGCGCGCTGCTGGATCGACGGTACTCGAAGGACGCCAAGTCCGATCTGGGCAAGTACAGCGTCAACGGGACCTTTCCCCACGAGGAACGCGAGGAGCTGCTCGATATCGAGCCCTCGAAGCTCAAGTTCGCGATGCGGAACTTTTACGGCGACCACGGCGCCTACGACGGCGACCCGCCCGCCCCCTGACTACTTCCGCTCGAGGGTCACGTGGGCGGCGCCGTTCGTCACGGTGACGACGTGGTCGCCGCTCTCCTCGACCGCCACGTCGAAGCGCTCGGTGTCGGAGACCGACCGGGCCTCGAGCGGTCCCTCGCCGATCTTCGCGACCTGGACGCTGACCGCGTCCCCGTTCTCGACCCGTTCGACGTCGATCTCGACCGCGAGGTCCTCGCCCTCGTCGGCGCTGAACTCCGCGGTGTGTTCGTCCTCGAGCGTCTCGTCGATCCCGTCGTCGCCGACGAGGTCGGTCGCGGCCGAACAGCCCGCGAGCGGGACGGCGGCGGCGACGCCGAGCAGTGACCGTCGGTACATGCTCTACTCCCTTCGGACCGTGCTATATGTGTTTTCTGGGCGACAGAGCCCCGTTCGGACGGCGGACTACGCCGACAGCACGACCCGACTCACCGGCAGTCTGTCGGTTCCGTTCCAGAACTCGAGTTCGCCGACGGTCCACTCGATCGGCTCGACCTCGCGGTCGGCCAGCCGTCTCGCAGTCGGCTCATCGCCGCCGCGGGCCAGAGTGACGTGGGGGACGTAGTCCTCGCCCTCGAGCCCCGCGACGGTGCCGAACTCCTCGGCGAGGCGGGCGTGGACCGCCTCGAGACCGGGGCTGTCGACGGCCAGGTAGACGACGGGGGCCGACCCCAGCGGCGGGTCGGCGAAGTAGTCGATCCCGGTGACGCGGGCCTCGATCGGGGAGACCCCCTCGAGGGCGCGGTGGGTGCGGTGCTGGAGCTGGGTGACGTGGTCGGCCTCGCCGAGGCGCTTGAGCAGACAGGAGTGGTCCTCGCGAACCGTCTCGAACCCGACCAGTTCGGGGTAGAGGGCGTCCGCGAGTTCGCGGACGCGCCCGGGGACCGGGACGTTGACGCTGTACACGTTCCTGCGAGTACGGCCGATCGCCCTATGAGTGTGGCGTTCGGCGGGACCGTCGTCCGTTCCGAGCGCCGTCTCCCGTCCCCATCCTCGAGCAGCGATCGGACGGACGTCGCCGCCGTCGTCGGAAAGACCTATTTAGGCGGCACTACCACGTTCTCGTAATGGATGTGCGGGGGCTTCGAGCCCTAGTGGTGCTCGTGGTGGTCGGCTGCCTGCTCGTTCCGATGCCCGTCTCGGCCGTGGTGGCGGCCGACGGCGACGCCGGATCCCAACAGCAGGTGCTCCAGCAGACCGACGACGAGGGGTTACAGTTCGACGACGCTGACGAGATTCACATCGACGTCGAGATCCACGAGAACGGGTCGGCGACGTTCTTCATCGACTATCGGTTCCCGATAAACACCGAAAACGAGTCGATCGAGGAGTGGGAGCTCCTCCAGGAGGACATCGAGTCGAACCCCCAGGAGTACGTCGATCGGGAGGCCGAAGGCTGGAACGAGGTTCTCTCCGACGGCGAGAACGCGACCGATCGCGAGATGGAGATCTCGAACTTCACGGTCAGTACCGACGAGAGCCCGGCGCCGCGTGACATGGCCCACGTCCAGTACCAGTTCGAGTGGTCGTCGTTCGCCCACGTCGAACTCAACCGCATCGAGGCCGGCGACGCGCTGTCCGGGTTCACGCTGGTCGACGACACGACGCTGCAGCTCTTCTGGCCGGACACCTACTCCGCCTACGAGATCGATCCCGACTCCGACGACCGGGGGGAGGGTTCGGTCTTCTGGGACGGCGGCGACACCGAGTTCGCCGACGACCAGCCGCGCGTCGTTCTGATCGAGGACACCGACTCCGCCGAGGAGCCGACCGAGTCCGAGGAGGGGCCGGCGATGCCCTGGCTCGCGGTTCTCGGCGCACTCGGCGCGCTCGCACTGGCCGGGGTCGCCGGCTGGTGGATCCGGTACGGACGGGAGCCCGACTCCGGGAGCGCCGACCCGGCGGAGCCGTCGGAACCGACGGCTGGTCCCCAGCAAGCGGGTCCGCCGGCGGAGCTGTTGAGCAACGAGGAGCGCGTGTTGCGGCTGGTCGAGAACCGCGGCGGACGAATCAAACAGCAGGAGGTCGTCGCCGAACTCGACTGGACCGAGGCCAAGACCAGCCAGGTCGTCGGCGGGCTCCGGGAGGACGGGGAGCTCGAGGTCTTCCGTATCGGCCGGGAGAACGTTCTCGCGCTCCCTGACGAGGAGATCGACGAGGAGTAGTCGAGCCGGCACAATACTTGCCCGCCGAGTAGGATTTAAGAGGATGCGTACTCTTAGGAAGTGCTAATGAGCGGCTCCGCCGATAGCTCGGGTGCCCTTTTCGCTACCGACGGAGCCGTCGTGCCGCGACGACCGCGACGACCGGGCCTTTGAGCCCGCACTATACCTCACCCCCTCGTTCCGGATCCACCCAAACTCCAAAAACTCCAGTTTTTCGGCGTAGCGTGGCCTGCAGCTTTAATTTCTAAACCTAAGAACGACGAATTTAAGTCCATCCCCCCGTACCACTCGAGTAGACATGACACGCGTTGCACTTGCGTTCTCGGGGGGACTCGACACGACCGTCTGTGTCCCGCTGCTCGAGGAGGAGTACGGATACGACGACGTTATCGGCGTTACGGTAGACGTCGGCCAGCCCGAATCGGAGTTCGAGGAAGCCGAGGAAACCGCGGAGGCGCTCGGACTCGAGCACTACGTCGTCGACGCCAAAGAGGAGTTCGCAGATCTCTGTTTCGAGAGCGTCCGCGCGAACGCGACCTACCAGGGCTACCCGCTGGGAACCGCGCTCGCCCGCCCGGTGATCGCCAGCGCGATCCTCGAGGTCGCCGAGGAGCAGGGCTGTACGGGAATCGCCCACGGCTGTACGGGGAAGGGTAACGACCAGCTTCGCTTCGAGGCGATCTGGCGCGACTCCGATCTCGAGGTCATCGCCCCCGTGCGCGAACTCGGGCTCACGCGCGAGTGGGAGAACGAGTACGCCGAGGAGAAGAACCTGCCCGTCGAGGGCGGCGGCGGCGGCAAGTGGTCGGTCGACACCAACCTCTGGAGCCGCTCGGTCGAGGGCTCCGAACTCGAGGATCCGAGCTACGTTCCCGGCGAGGAAATCTACGAGTGGACGCAGGCTCCCTCGGGCGACACCGGCGAGATCGAGATCGAGTTCGACGAGGGCTACCCGGTCGCCGTCGACGTTCTCGGGAGCGAAGCTCCCGCGAGCCAATCAGAAGCGGACGCTTCTGATGACGGCGAGGCGTACGAGCCCGTCGAACTCATCCAGCACCTCAACGAACTCGCGGGTGCCTACGGCGTCGGTCGCACGGACTCGATGGAAGACCGCATGCTCGGGCTGAAGGTGCGCGAGAACTACGAACACCCCGCGGCGACGACGCTGCTCAACGCCCACGAGGCCCTGGAGGGACTCGTCCTCACCCAGGAGGAGCGCGAGTTCAAGCAGCTGATCGATCAGAAGTGGTCGAAGAAGGGCTACGAGGGACTCGTCGACGCGCCGCTGGTCGGCGCGCTCGAGGGCTTCATCGACGAGACTCAGCAGCGCGTCACCGGAACGGTGACGATCCGCTTCGAGGGCGGCCAGGCCCGCGCGGTCGGCCGCGACAGCAAATACGCCGCCTACTCGGCCGAACACGCCTCGTTCAACACCGAGACGGTCGGCAAGATCAGCCAGGAGGACGCCACGGGCGTCGCGAAGTACCACGGCTTCCAGCGCCGCCTGGCCAACGAGTCGATCGCGGCAAACGAGGAGGAAGAGGTCGAGCTGGCGACCGACGGAGGCGAGGAGTAAGATGAGTGGAGAGGAAGCTTCCGACGCGAACGGGTCGGACGACGCAGGCGTCGTCCGACGGGACCGCTTCAGCGGCGGCCCCGCGCGGAGCTTCCTCTCCTCGCTTTCGGCCGACGAGCGGATCTTCGAGGCCGATCTCGAGGTCGACCGCGCCCACGTGCTCATGCTCGCCGAGTGCGGTATCCTCGCGGACGACACCGCCGGGGAGATCCTCACGGCGCTGGACGCGATCGAGGTCGACGGCCACGACTCCCTGCCCGACGGCGAGGACGTCCACGAGGCCATCGAGACGGCCGTCATCGAACGGATCGGCGAGGAAGGCGGGAGGATGCACACCGCCCGCTCGCGCAACGACGAGGTCGCGACCTGCATCCGCTACCGCCTGCGCGAGGACGTCCTCGAGGCGATCGAGACCACCCTCGCGCTGCGCGAAGCGCTGCTCGACGTCGCCAACGAGGGTCGGGAGACGATCATGCCCGGCTACACGCACCTCCAGCCCGCCCAGCCGACGACCGTCGCTCACTGGGCGCTGTCCTACGAGGCTGGGGTTCGTCGCGACACCGACCGTCTGCTCGACGCCTACGGGCGGATCAACGAGTCGCCGCTGGGCGGGGCGGCGTTCGCGGGCACGACGTTCGATATCGACCGCGAGCGCACGGCGGAACTGCTCGGGTTCGAGGGGGTTCCCGCGAGCAACGCGAGGGGGAGCTCGGCGGAGCAGCGCTCCGCCGTTGTTATCGAGAACTCGATGGACGCCGCCTCGAGCCGCGATTTCCTGCTCGAGACGACCCAGGCGCTGTCGACCCACGCGACGACGCTGTCGGGGCTCGCCGAAGATCTCGTCGTCTTCGCCAACCGCGGCTTCGTCGACCTCGCCGACGACTACTCCTCGACGTCGTCGATCATGCCCCAGAAGAAGAACCCGGACACGCTCGAGCTCGTCCGCGCGGTCGCGGGCGACGCCGCGGGCGGCGTCCAGGGGCTGACGACGACGCTCAAGGGACTGCCCCGCGCGTACAACCGCGACTTACAGCGCGCGACGACCCACGCCTGGGAGACCGTCGACGCCGTGACGGAGGCCAGCGAGGTCGCCGCGGGCGCGGTCGCGACGGCCGACTGGAACGAGGAGGCTCTCGCCGCGGAGGCGGGCGCGGGCTTCTCGACGGCCACCGGCGTCGCCGATCTGTTGGCGGCCAACGGACTGCCGTTTCGTACCGCACACGAGATGGTCGCCCACGCCGCGGAGAACGGCGGGGATTACGAGGCGCTCGAGGCCGCAGCGGGGGACGTGCTGGGCGAACCGCTCGAGTCGTTCGTCGATCCCGCGGCCGTCGAGGACGCCCTCGATCCCGAGGCGAGCGTGGCGAGTCGCGACTCGCGTGGCGGACCTGCCCCCGAGGCGGTCGCCGACCAGCTCGAGTCGGCCCGCGAGGCGCTCGCGGCCGACGAGGCGACGCACACGGCGACGGACGAGGCCCTCGAGGACGCTCACGCGGCGCTTCGCGAGGAGGTGAACCGGTATGTCTAACGGGTTCGTTCCTCGAGGTCCGGTTCGACCGAGCGTGCCGACCCCGCCGCCGTCCCCGCGAGGGGACAATATACAACTTGAATGATACGAGGGACAAAATCTGCCGGAAAACGACAGCCACACACCGTTAGTGTGTAGTGCGACTATTGTAATCTTTCTGTTAGGTTCGAAGGCTTTAAGGGTACTGCGCTCCCAGTTGGGAGTACAATGACAGAATGCGTCGAGTGTGGGGCGGAAGTGTCCCTGCACGACGATCTGGAAGTGGGAGAGATCGTTGACTGTACGACCTGCGGAGCCGAATTGGAAGTCGTCGACACCGAGCCGCCAGTCCTCGAGCGAGCCCCGGAGCTCGAAGAGGACTGGGGTGAGTGACCTTGCAGATAGGAATACTCTACTCCCGGATCCGCAAGGACGAGAAGCTGCTCCTCTCGGAGCTTCGCGAGCGCGACCACGACGTGACGAAGATCGACGTCCGCAAGCAGACGTTCGACATCGGCGAAACGCCCGAGGAGTTCGTGGACCTCGACATCGTGGTCGACCGCTGTCTGGCCACGAGCCGCAGCCTCTACGCCACACAGTTCTTCGAGGCCTACGGGGTTCCCGTGGTCAACAGCAACGAGACGGCCGAGATCTGCGCCGACAAAGTCAAAAATAGCCTCGCGCTCGAGAAGGCTGGGGTCCCTACGCCCGCGACGAAGGTCGCGTTCACGAAGGAGACCGCCCTCGAGGCGATCGAGGAGTTCGGCTACCCCTGCGTGCTCAAACCCGTCGTCGGCTCGTGGGGCCGTCTGATGGCCAAGATCGACTCCCGCGACGCCGCGGAGGCGATCTTAGAGCACAAGGCGACGCTGGGTCACTACGAGCACAAGGTGTTCTACGTCCAGGAGTTCGTCGAGAAACCCGGCCGCGACATCCGCGTCGTCGCGATCGACGGCGAACCCGTCGCGGGGATGGTTCGCTCGTCGGACCACTGGATCACGAACGCTGCAAAGGGTGCGGAGACGAACGTCTTCGAACCCGACGCCGACGCGAAAGAGCTGGTCGAGAAGGCTAGCGACGCCGTCGGCGGCGGACTGCTGGGCGTCGACCTCATGGAGACGGAAGACGGGTACACCGTCCACGAGGTCAACCACACCGTCGAGTTCAAGGCGCTCAACGACGCCGTCGAAACCGACGTCGCCGGCGCAGTTGTCGACTGGCTCGAGGAGAAAGCCGCCGAGGACGACAGTAAGGAAGTCGAGGTGACGTTCTGATGGCGGTCGGCACCGACGCCAGCGCCGACGAATCCGCCGAGACCGTCACCGCGACGGTCGTCGGCGGCAGCGGCTTTACGGGGGGTGAACTGCTGCGCTTGCTCGCCGGCCACCCCAACTTCGAGCTCGCGGAAGTGACGAGTCGCTCGAAGGCCGGCAAGAGCGTCGGCTCGGTCCACCCGCCGCTGCGCGGGACCGACCTGCGTTTTACCGAGCCCGACGATCTCGAGAGCGTCGACGTCCTGTTCGCCGCGACGCCACACGGCGTCTCGATGGGGCAGGTGGACGAGTTCTTCTCCATCGCCGACACCGTGGTCGACCTCTCGGCCGACTTCCGACTCGACACGGAGGAACAGTACGACGAGTGGTACGACGGCCACACCGCACCCGAGTACCTCGAGAAGGCCGAGTACGCGCTGCCCGAGATCAACCGCGAGAACCTCGCGGGCGCGGAGCTGATCGCTGGCGGCGGCTGTAACGCCACCGCCACCATTCTGGGGCTGTACCCGCTGTTCGAGCACGGAATCCTCGAGGGCGGCGAGCAGGTCGTCGTCGACGTGAAGGTCGGCTCGAGCGAAGGCGGCGCCGGCGGCGGCGAGGCCTCGAGCCACCCCGAGCGCTCGGGCGTCGTTCGCCCCTACGCGCCGACGGGACACCGCCACGAGGCCGAGATCGAGCAGTTCCTCGACACCTCGGTCGCGTTCACCTGCCACGCCGTAGACATGATCCGCGGCGCCAGCGCGACGGGCCACGTCTTCCCGTCGGGACCGGTCTCGAAGGGCGACCTCTGGCAGGCGTATCGTGGCTGCTACGAGGACGAGCCGTTCGTCCGCATGGCCGCGGGCGGCTCCGGGGTCTATCGCTACCCCGAGCCCAAATCGGTGGCGGGGACCAACCTCGCCGAGGTCGGCTTCGAGCTCGACCCCTCGAACAAGCGCATCGTCGTCTTCTCGGCGATCGACAACATGATGAAAGGATCGGCGGGCCAGGCGGTCCACGCCGCGAACATCGCGCTCGGCCTCGAGGAGACGGCCGGACTCGAGTTTACGGGGCTCCACCCCGTGGGGGCGCCGTAAATGACCACGGTCGTCAAAATCGGCGGCGCCCGCGCCGTCGACCCCGAGGGCGCGCTCGCCGACGTTGCCTCCCTCGTCGAGGACGGCGAGGACAGCGCGGAACGGAGTTCCGCTGGCCGTTCAGGCGGCATTGAGCCGCCTGAAGACGTCGTCCTCGTCCACGGCGGCTCGACGGCCGTCGACGAGACCCTCGAGGAACTCGGCCAGGAACCCACCTACGTCGAGACGCCCGGCGGAGTGGTCGGCCGATTCACCGACGAGGACACCATGGACGTCTTCAAGATGGTGATGCCCGGCAAGCTCAACACGGATCTCGTCGAGAGCCTGCAAAACGAGGGCGTAAACGCCGTCGGCCTCTCGGGCACGGACGGCAAACTCCTCGAGGGCAAACGTAAGTCCGCAGTCCGGGTCAAGGAGGACGGCAAGAAGAAGATCAAGCGCGGCGACCACTCGGGCAAGATCGAGTCGGTCAACGCCGACCTGCTCGAGACGATGCTCTCCGGTGGATACACGCCGGTCGTCTCCGTTCCGATGCTCGGCAAGGAGAAGGAGGGCGGGTACACGGCCGTCAACGCCGACGCCGACCGCGCCGCCGCGGCGATCGCTGGTGCGCTCGAGGCCGACCTGGTCGTCCTCACGGACGTCTCGGGGATCTACGAGGATCCCGACGACGAGTCGACGCGGATCGACTCCGCGTCGACACCGGAGGAGTTCGCGGCCGTCGAGGAGGCAGCTGAGGGATTCATGACGAAGAAGGTGATGGCCGCGACGGAGGCCCTCGAGGGCGGTGCGTCCTCGGTGATCGTCGCAACGGCCAACGCGGACGCGCCCATTACGAGCGCACTCGAGGGCGAGGGGACGACCCTCGAGCCCGGCGTGCTCGCCGACAATGAGACGGACGAGGAAGCCCCACAGGAGGCCACACGATGAGCGACCACGACTTCGTCTCCGGCAGCAAGCCGATCGGTATCGAGCGCGGCGAGGGACTGTCCCTCTACAGCACGGACGGTACGGAGTACCTGGATGCCGGCGCGAGCTACGCCTGTACGCCGCTGGGCCACTCCCATCCCGCGGTCGTCGACGCGGTCCAGGAACAGGTCGGCAAGCTGACGTTCGTCGACTCCTCGTTCCCCGTTCAGTCCCGCGAGGACGCCTACGCCGCCTTTGTCGCGGCCGCACCGGACGGACTCGAGCAGGGGTGGTTCTGTAACTCCGGCACCGAGGCCAACGAGGCCGCCCTGAAGTTCGCCCGGTCTGCGACCGGCGAGTCGAAGATCATCGCGGCGACCCGCTCGTTCCACGGGCGGACGATGGGCTCGCTCGCGGCGACCTGGAAGGACAAGTACAAAGAGCCCTACGAGCCCCTGGCCGGCGACGTCGAGTTCGTCCCCTACGGGGACGACGAGGAGCTCGCGGCCGCCGTCGACGACGAGACCGCGGCCGTCATCCTCGAGCCGATCCAGGGCGAGGGCGGGATCAACCTCCCGCCCGCGGGCTACCTCGAGACCGCCCGCGAGCTAACCGAGGAGGCCGGCGCGGCGCTGGTCTTCGACGAGGTCCAGACCGGGATGGGACGGACGGGTTCGATGTGGGCCTGCCAGAACGCGGGCGTCACGCCCGACGTGCTCACCGCGGCGAAGGGCCTCGGGAACGGCCTGCCCGTCGGCGCGGTCGCGGTTCGTGACTGGATCGCCGACGGCGCGGCCTCGCACAACGCCACGTTCAGCGGCGGTCCCGTCGTCTCCGCGGCGGTCCACGCGACGATTTCGACGCTGGTCGAGGAGGAGTGGCCCGCCCACGCCGCCGAGGTCGGCGATTACCTCGTCGACGAACTCGAGGCCGCACTCGGCAATGCGGTGCGCGAGGTCCGCGGTGAGGGGCTGCTCGTCGGGATCGAGCTGAAACGCGGCGCGAACCGCGTCGCTCGCGATCTGGCGATGAACCACCAGGTGCTGGCGCTGCCGGCGGGCCGAACCGTCCTGCGCCTGCTGCCGCCGCTCGTGATCGACGAGGACGAGGCCGACCGACTCGTCGAGGCGCTGACCGAGACCGTCGCCCCCGAAGCGGCGTCCGAACCATGAACGCGAGCACGACCGACGCGACCGCCGTCTCTCGGGAGAACGCTCGGAACCTGCTGGTGGATCTCGTCGCGATCCCCTCCCCGACCGACGAGGAGCGCGAGGCGGCCGAACGCCTCGTCGAGTTCTTCTCGGCGAACGGCCGGGAGGCCTGGATCGACGAGGTCGGCAACGTCCGCGCGCCCGCGGACGATTCGATCCTGTTG